>JBBSKJ010000126.1:0-7005 GCA_038256475.1 Micropepsales bacterium
ATCACCGTCATATTTTCCTGGATCCGAATGCGCAGGCAGAGACAAGTTTTCAGGAACGCGAGCGGCTGTTCGCCCTGCCCCGCTCCAGCTGGGACGACTACAACAAGGAGATGATCGGTAAAGGCGGCGGCGTCTTTCCCCGATCCCTGAAGGAAATTCCGCTGTCGCTTGAGGTCAAGGCGCTGATCGGCAGCGACAAGGATGTCCTGTCGCCGCCCGAACTGATCAACGCCTTGCTGAAAGCCCAGACCGATCTCTTATGGTTCGGCGGCATCGGCACCTATATCAAGGCCGCGTCGCAAAACCATCTGGAAGTGGGCGACCGGGCCAATGACGACTTGCGCGTCAATGGCGGCGAGGTACGCGCCAAGGTGGTGGGCGAAGGCGCCAATCTGGGCGTCACCCAGCTGGGCCGCATCGAATATGCGCGGGTCGGCGGGCGGATCAATACCGATGCGGTGGACAATTCCGCCGGCGTCGACACCTCGGACCATGAAGTCAATCTGAAGATCCTGCTCAGCGGCCCGGTAATGCGCGGCGAAATCAGCGAAGAGGAGCGCAACCAGTTCCTCGCCTCGCTGACCGACGAGGTCGCAGCGCATGTGCTGGCGGACAATTACAACCAGACCTTGGCGCTGTCGGTGGCGCAAAGCCGCAGCCACCGGGATATCGATGCCCATGCCCGGCTGATCCGCGATCTGGAGCTGCGCGGGCGGCTGGACCGCGCTGTGGAATTCCTGCCGGGCGATGCGGAACTGAAAGCGCTGAATCAAGGCGGCAAGGGCCTGACCCGGCCTGAACTGGCCGTCCTGCTGGCCTATGCCAAGCTGGACCTGGATGCCCAGGTGCTGGCCAGCACCCTGCCCGACGATCCCGCCTTCGCCGCGCTGCTGGCGGGCTACTTCCCGCCCGAAGCGGTTCGCGCCTTCCCCGAAGACCCCCAACGTCACCGTCTGAAGCGCGAAATCATTTCCACCGTGCTGGTCAACGCCATCGTCAATCTGGCGGGGCCGCTGTTCATCCTGCGCACGGCCGAAGTGACGGGATTGTCCGGTGCCGCCATCGCACGCGGTTTTGTGCTGAGCGACGGCGCCTTCGGCCTCAGCGCCCTCAAGAGCCGCATCGACGCGCTGGACGGCAAGGTGGACGCCAAGGTGCAGACCCAGCTCTATGGCGCCATCGCCGACCAGTTCCGCCGCGCCACCCGCTGGTTTCTGACCCATGTGCCGCAAGATGCCAGGATCGCCGACGCCACCGCATTGTACCGCGCCGGGGTCGAGGCGCTGCGCCAGAGCCATGTCATCACGGATGAAGACAGCGGCAAGATCGCCGAGCTGACCAGCAGCGGCGTGCCGGAGGATGTCGCCCATGATGTGGCGCTGTTGCCGCCACTGACGTCGGCACTGGATGTGGCGCTACTGGCCCATGATGCAGACCTGGAACCGGCCAAGGTCGCCGCGCTCTATTTCGCTGTCGGGGACATACTGGGCCTGGACCGGCTGCGCGCTCTGGCGGCCAAATTCTCGCCGCCGGACCATTGGGATCGTCTGGCACTCAGGCGCCTGCTCGACGATCTCTATGCCGCCCAGCGCCGCATCGCGCGCAAGCTTCTGGCCGGCGGCAGTTCGGCGGAAAGCTGGGCCAAGACCCATGGCGAAGCACTGATGCGGATGCGGGCCTTTCTGTCCAGCCTGGACGCCAGCGGTGATCTGTCGGTGGCCAAGCTGATGCTGGCCTCGAGCCAGATTCAGAATCTGGGCTAGCCTGTTACCAGACGATGACGCGGAAGATGTTGGAGAAGTCATCGGTCCATGCCAGCGCACCGGGTTCGGCCTGGGTGGCCCGCCAGCGTTTGTCGCGCTTCAGGAAATCCAGGTCGGCATCCTGCGCCGCGATCACCATCCATTCCGAAGCCGCCGCACCCTGCGCGGCTTCGCCTTGCGTCGGATAGTAAAGCTGCCGCCGCGCGAACGCGTTCACGCTGGCCACGCCATTGGCCAGCACCGGGCCCAGCTCGAGATACTTGTTGCTGAGATTGAACAGGATCACCCCGCCGGGCCGCAGCTTGCGCAGGTACAGCGCCAGGGCCTCGCGGGTCAGAAGGTGGGTGGGAATGGCGTCGGAGCTGAAAGCATCGATCACGATCAGGTCATAGCTGCGATCGGCAGCCGCGGTCAGCAACAGCCGTCCGTCGCCCAGCTGGACCTTGGCGCCGCTACAGGCACTGAGATAGTGGAAGTAACGGGTGTCGCGCGCGATCCGCTCCACCGCGCCATCGATTTCAAAGAAGGTCCAGTCCTCGCCCGGGCGGCGGTAGCAGGCCAGCGCGCCGGTGCCCAGCCCGATCAGGGCGGCGCGGGGGCGCGGACGATCAGCCGCGAACATCTGTCCCGCCGGCCCTGAGCGGGCATAATAAGACAGCGGCTCACTGCGGCGCCTGGCATCGGTGAACTGGGTCCCGTGGATGGTGGTGCCATGGACCAGCGCGATCTTCTTGTCCTGCTCCAGCAGCTTGACCTTGTTGATGCCAAAAAAGCTGCGCTCGATATGCAGAACATCCACCGAACTGCGTACAAAAAAGGCGCCGCCCATCACGACAGCGACCCCCAGCGCAAAGCGCAGACTGCGCTCGGAGAACCAGTAGAGCGCCAGGGCGCAAGGCAGCAGAAACAGCAGCCGCCCCGCCATGGCGAAGGGGGTGGCATCGCCGTCGACAAAGCGCCACGCCACCACGGCCACCACCAGGCCCAGCAGCAGCGGATAAAGCGAATCCCCGACGCGGTATTCACGCAAGTCGCCTTTTACCAGCCCCCTGAGGAGGCAGGCCGCCACCAGCACCAGATAATATTCGATGTCGGAGGAAAACAGCGCCGGCGCGACCAGCGCGTTGAAGACGCCGCCCAGCGCGCCGCCGATGGACATGCAGAAATAGAAGGTGGTGAGGCCGGACGGTGCCGGGCGGCGGCGCACCATTTCGCCATGGCACATCAGCGCGGTGGCGAAGAAGGCGGAAAGATGGATGCCCACCGTCAGCAGGACCGAGCCGCCCAGCCCGAAAGCCAGCACCAGGATGGTCATTACCGCGATGGCGACGATGCCGGCGCCTTGCGCCATCAACACCCAGTCCTGGTTCAGCGGGCGTGCAAACACGATGATGAAAGACAGCAGATACAAAGCGAGCGGCACCACCCAGAAAAGTGGCGCCGAGGCGATGTCGGTGGTGATGTGCGTGGTCACGCCCAGCAGCAGGCTTGACGGCACGAAAGCCAGCGCGATCCAGATCATCCGCTGTTTCCAGCTGCTGGCGCTGGCGTCGTTTTTTTGGGGGGCGGACGGGACCGCTTTGGCGCGCAGCAGCAGCACAGCGGTGACCACAAGAAGCAGCAGCAGCCCGGCATAACCGGCGCGCCAGGCGCCGGCCTGTCCCGCCAGCGTCAGCTCCGGCTCCAGCAGAACGGGAAACAACAGCAGCGCCAGCAGGCTGCCGGCATTGCTGGCGGCATACAGAAAATACGGATCGCTGCTCGACTTGTAGCCGCCGCGCGCGAACCAGACCTGGAGCAGCGGCGCGGAAGCCGACAGCGCGAAGAATGGCCAGCCGACGGAAACAGCCAGCAATCCAACCAGCCAAAGCACAGGAGAATGGTCGGTCGGCGGCGCCAGGCCGCTGCCCAGCGCGAAAGGAAGAAAAGCCAGGCCGACCGCAACCACCACCCCATGGATGACGATCTGCCAGCGCAAGCTGGTGACGCGGCGGGTCAGCAGATGCGCATAGCCATAGCCGGCCAGCAGCACCAGCTGGAAAAACATCATCGCGGTGTTCCACACCGACGGCGCGCCGCCCAATAGCGGCAGGATCATTTTGGAGAAAAGCGGTTGCACCCAGAATAGCAGAAAGGCGCTGGTGAAGATGGCGACCGCAAAGACCGGCATGGCGTGACACCCCCGCGCCCCGGCGGGAGGGCCGGAGCGATTCACCTTATTACAGGCGAACCAGATTAATGTGGTGGGCGGCTTCCTGCACCTTGTCCTGGCCGACAAATTCGATGCCGATGCCGTCGCTGTGATGGCGCGCCACCCGGCCCGCGATCTGGGCGATCAGGACGAATTCGCCGATCGGCGGCTTGATCTCGGTCTTGAGCGAAACGCCGCCCACCGAAATATCCATTACTTCGCAACTCACGATCTGCCCGTCGGTGCGGGTAAACTTTGCAAAACCCTTCTGATTGGAGCGCTCGTGCCGGCGCAGCACGCTGTCGTCCACCAGCGTCTTGTTCATGAACAGGGTCAACTGCTCGGCGGTGCGTTCGCGCTTGGAGGGCGTGCTGACAAAGGAGATGCCGAAGCCATAACCGTCGCGGCGCACCACAGTGCCTTCGAAGCGGCCGAAATTGTCGACATACAGGACCACCGGGGTGCCGGCGTCGGGAATGGTTTCGCAGGTTATGGCGGCGCCGCCCGGCGACAGGTCGGACACGGTGCAGCGCGCCTCCCGGCTGTCGGAGGGAATGAACAGCCGTCCGGGGGTGTCCACTTTGACGCGGCGAAAACGGCGGCGTTCAGCGCTCGCCTTCGCGACGACCGGCTCGGCGTCCTTCATGGCCATCGCCAAGCCCTGCATGGGCCTGCCCCAATTGTTAATGCCTCAGCTGCGTTTTACCCGGTCTCGGTCAACAGGAGGTTACCAGCCGCCCCTCCGGCCACCTTATTTCGCCCTTTTCGGGCCTAAAACCGGCCGAAAATCAATTTGGGATGGGGGTCTTTTTCGTGCGGTTCCGCCGCGCTATAGGAGAAAGGCAATTTTGGCGGCGGCTCCAGGGCTGGGGCCCGCAAGTATCCGCTGCCGTGGGGACCATAAAATGCGCTTTTCCGCCGATTTCCGTGGCAGCCGCCGCCTGCCCATGCTCGCCGCCGCGGCCCTTCTGGCCGCCGGTTTGGCGGGCTGTTCCAGCCTGTTTGGCGATAGCATGGGCGAGGGCGCCGGCTCGGCTTTCACCCAGGCGCTGCAGACGGCCTATACCGAGCAGGCTGGCCTGGCGGCCGAATTGCCGGCGGAGGAGGTGGAAAGCTCCATCTTTGATATCTTCTCCAGCACCGAAACGACCAGCGACCTGCTGGAACAGGCCTTTACCGCCAAGGCCGAACTGGCCGCGGAGGGCGCCGAGCCGGAACCCGAAACCGCGCCCAATCCCAATGCCGAAGCCTTCCGCGCGCGCCTGGTCATGGCTCTGGCCGCCGGCAAGGACACGGTCCCTGACCTGGCCGCCCGCGCCCAGGTCGATTATGACTGCTGGATCCTTTACGGCACGGTGGCCGGCGCGGCGAACGCATCCCAGGCCTGCAAGACCTCTCTGGATTCCTCGCTGCTGCGTCTGGAAGCCGCTGCCCGTCCGGCGCCGCCTGCTCCGGCCCCTGCTCCGGTGTCCGCGCCTCTTCCCGCGCCCGCGCCTGCTCCGGCCCCGGATTTCACGGTCTATTTCGACTTCGACTCCTGGACCCTGAAGGCCGAGCAGCTGACCGTGCTGACCAATGTGATCAACAGCGCCCGTACCGGTGGCCAGAGCAATATCAACATTGTCGGCCATACCGACTCATCGGGTGACGCCGACTACAACCAGCGCCTGTCGGTGCAGCGCGCCAATGTCGTGGTCGAAGCGCTGGTGCAGATGGGCGCGCGCCGCGCCGCGCTGCATGCCAGCGGCGTGGGCGAAACCGATCTGGCGGTTCAGACCGGCGACGGGGTTCGCGAAGCCCGCAACCGCCGCACGGTTATCTCGCTTCAACCATAATCGACGCTAAGGCTACGCCTCCGTTCTCGAAAGAGAGCGGAGGCGTTGCCTTTTTGTCCCTGTTCGGGCGGTAACAAAGGGCCTAAGCTGCGCGTCATGACGGGGATGGGCCCAAGGATTTTCCTGACAATGCTGCTGGTGGGCGCGCTCTGTGCGCCGGCTCAGGCGCAGCGCAACAGCAACTACGCCGTCAAGGAAATGAATTTCGATCTTTGGTGCCAGCTGCAGGCCAATCTGCCGGCGGAACGCTGCGACAAACGCACGGCGCAGGATGAAGCGGCGTTCAACGCCTATCGCGCCAAGGTCGAAGCGTATGAAATCCCGTATTTGCAGCGCAAAAATGCCGATGCGCGCCTGGACCGCAATATCCTGCACGCCGATCCGATAGGACCTTTGCGCAACAATCCGGCGGCGCAGCGTCCGGATCTCAACAGCCCGTCCACCACAACCACCCTGCCGGCCCGCTAGCGTCCCTAGACGTAGCGGCTGTGATCCTCGCTGTTGGCGGCACGCCAGCGGCCGAAGGTATCGAACATTTTCTGAAGCAGGTCGCCCGATCCGAAATGCAGGAAGGCGGGGCTTTCCTGTGACACCACCAGGCGCAGATAGGGCGCCTTGGGATGGGCGCGCAGGCTCGGCGGCGGAGGCGGCGGAGGCGGCGGCTGGTCCCGATCGTCGTAAGAGGAAAGCGGTTCGTCTTCCTGGATCAGCTGCGAGCCGACCAGGCGTTCATAGGCGATGGAGCGTCCCAGAAGGGGAGTCGGGTCGCTCAGCATCTGCACCATGCCGAAAAAGCGGGTGGCTTCACCGCCATTGAAGGAGACTGGCGTGAGAATGGTTTCCAGCTCGACCATGCCATTGTCGGCGGTGGCAGCGACGGAGGACAGGCACACCGGCTGGCAGGTTTTTAGCGACTGGCGCAGCAGGGACGCGAGGGAAAGGCCGGACTGTGATTCCCAATGGCCCAAAAAGCTGGTGCCCTTGAGTTCAAAACCGAAACGCTCGCACAAAGCGGTACCGGCAAGACGGTAAACGGGGCGGGCCGGATTCTCGCAATCCAGTATGAAGGTATAGGACAGCAGGCGCTTGATGGCGCGCGGATCGATGTCGGTCTGGTCCGGAACCTCGCGCCCCTTGCGCAGACGGCTCCAATAACCCACCAGCAGATGCGAATTCTTATGCTTCATGGCCCCAGAAAATCCCTTGTGCCTTTGGC
>JBBSKJ010000127.1:0-7000 GCA_038256475.1 Micropepsales bacterium
AGCCGCTCATATCTTTCTGGAGGTGGCGCGCTGCGGCAGTTTTCGCGCCGCCGCCGACAAGCTGGGCCAGTCGGTCAATGCGCTGCGCCGCCGGGTGGGCGAGCTGGAGCGCCGGATGGGCTTTCCCCTGTTCCTGCGCCGGATTACCGGCGTGCAGCTGACCGGCGAAGGCGCCGCCGTGTCCGATGCGGCGCTGCAGATGGAGGAGGCGTCCTTCGGCCTGATCAAGGCGTGCGATGCGTCGGGGCGGGATAATGAAGGCGAAGTCACCCTGGCCATTACCGATGGGTTGGGGGCTTACTGGCTGGCGCCCCGGCTGCGGGACTTCCAGCCGGCCAATCCGAAGCTGCTGCTGAACATGACATGCGCGATGAAATCCGCCGACCTGATGCGCATGGAAGCCGATGTCGCGGTGCGGCTGGACCGCCCCCAATCCTCCGATCTCAAGATCAGCAAGCTGGGGCGCCTTCATCTGATGTTCTTCGCCGCCCCCGCCTATATCGAAGCCCACGGACGCCCCGCCAGCCTGTCCGATGTCGCCGGGCACCGTTTCGTCGTTCAAAGCGATGACAAGGGACAATGGCGGGAGTCGGAAAAGAAGCTGCTGCCTGTTCCGCTACCCGAAAGCCTTATCGCGGTCCGGCCCAATATCAGCAGTGCCAATTTTCTGTCCATCATCCATGGCGCGGGCATTGGCATCTTGCCGACCTATGCCCACACGGTTAGTCCCGAATTGGTGCCGCTGGATATCGCCCCTCCCTATGAGCTGGATATCTGGATCACCTACCATGCCGGCGCCAAGAAGATAGCGCGGCTGCGCCAGACCATCGAATGGGTGACGCGGTGTTTCGATCCGCGCAGCAATCCCTGGTTCCGTGATGATTTCGTGCATCCGCGCAAGTTCAAGCCGGCGGTGCAAAAGGCCGCGCAGTAGCGGGCCGTCAAGACGCGGCGCGCAGGACGAGCACCATGCCCTTGATCACCAGCGCGGCGGCCCCTGGCAGGCTGGCGCTTGTGCCGGCGCGCGGCGCGGCGATTGTTTGCGTTGGCACGGCGGCGAGCCCGGGCCCACCATGGGATCCCGGACCCGCTATGAAAAACGCGAACACAAACCCCAGACTTCCCGTCACCAGCCGCCGCACCATGCCCCCCGGCACTCCACCTTTTGGACCGCAGATGGCCGCACCGTAACACCAAGGACCGTTGCGCGTTGCGAACACCGCGTTCGCCAGGCGGCACACGCAAGGCGGCGCCGTGAATTATGTGACCGGGCCGGTGCCGCGGGCGCGGCGCTTCAGCCACAGTAGCGCGGGCAGGGCGCCGGCGATGGCGCCCAGCATCGCCTGGCCGGTGATGATGGTGAAATCGAAGAACAGCGCGATGGGCGAAAAGCCGCCATGCCAGTTGATGGCGGTGACGGCGGCGATCAGCGCCGAGGCGAACACCCAGGCCAGCGCCGCCGCTGCCGGGATGCGGCGCAGGATCGCGGCGCAAAGGACAGAAGCGACCAGCGCGGCGATGGCGCTGGCGACAAAGGCGAAGGGAAAGGTCAGGTGCATTAGTTACCTTCTGCGTCCGGTGCAGGCTTGCCGCCGCGCCACAGATCGATGCCCAGCAGCACCAGCGCCACCGGCGCGGTGCCGATCCAGCAGCCGATGAAAATCCGTGCCGAAACGAATACCCAGCCATCCAGGATATTGAACAAGCTGTCCTTGCCCAGCGCTGGAATAACAAACAACAACGGCACCCCGATTGCGGCAACCAGATAGCAAGTCAGCAATCGCTTCCAAGGTAGCGCTTTGAGAAATATGGCGGTCGCCAACGAAGCCTGGAAGGCAAACGCGATACTGATCGTCACCAGCACGGCAGCCGCCGGGTCCAGCGTGAACAGCAGTTCGATCATGGTGTGCCTGTCCGGTGGGTGTTCCCGAAAGGCTAGCACAGTTAACGGCGGCCAGGCTGAGGTTTGGCAGAGCCGAATAAGGTGTCGGCTGCCAGCCGGTTCTGTGCGCTGAAAATCCTGGGGCCCAGGACGCCGTTGGCGAAGTCCAGCAAAAGCGAGGGCGAGCGGCCCCGACCGGTGGTGGTGGCATAGATGCTGCCGTCCGGCGTCTGGGTGAACTTTCTGTCTATGGTCCCGCTGAAAAGATGATTTCCCGGCACGGTCGCGTTCCGGAAGGCGTTCGGCCCGGTCCGGGTCGTTATGACGTCGCCATCCAGGAAGCTCGGATAGTTGGGTGCGCCCTTCGCTGTGTACAAAGCGCCGGCCTTAATCGGCGCGCGACTGGTGGTGCCGGGCACGTTGGCAACTTCGCTGTTGGTTTGGCCGATGTCGCGCTTGCCGTCCCGGCCGTCCCACATCTTTTCGGTGGTCTCGTAATAGTGTCCCGGAGAATAGATCGGGTCTTCGCCGCTGCGAAAGTTCGTCAGCAATCCACCCCAGCCGTGCCAGCCCGTTGCGTGGCGGCTGGTCGGGTCCCAGCCGGCATTGTCGACGGTGCCATTGCGCATGGCATAGTCAATCAGCCCTCTGGCATTACCGGCGGGCCGAGCCGAACTTCTGTTGTTGCTGTCGCTCATGCTGGTTTCCTTTGAAAAGGCCATGGCGGCGGCGCGTGCATGGCGTCGGTCGCGGTGGCGTAGTTGAGGCGTGGGTCGTTTTCACATTTGTCGAAAAGCTGTTCGTCGGACAGGCCGATAAAGCCGCCGTCTTCGCCCTCCACGTGCCAGAGCAGTTCGCACAGCCGCCGTTGGGCGGCGCGGGCGTCGCCGCGCACGGCCAGGGGACGGGCGAGGGCATAGGCGGCGGCGAAGGACGGCGTGGAAAGATCAGTCGCCATGCGTGCCGAACGACAAGCACGCGCGGGGGGCGTGCGGTTCGGCAGGCGGAGAGATCGTCGGGATCATCATGCGCGGATGCTGGAAAACCCGCGTGCATCACGCAATAGGCATGTTCCTATTGGGCACGAGAAAGGTGGGGTGTCGCTTGATCGGCGGGGTGTTGCGATGGCTGCTCGCCGGGAATGACATCACCTAGTTGCGCAGCACCCATTTGACGACCAGGCGGAAGGCCCAGGCGCCGGCGGTCAGGATCATGCCGAAGGGCAGGGCGGCGATCAGCCAGCCGGTGACAGACCCCAGCACTTCGGCGGTGGGCAGGCCCGCCAGTTCGCCGCGGCGGTTGAAGACGACCGCCAGCCAGACGGCAAAGGCCACCGCCGCCGATTGCTGCACAAAGCGCACGATGTTTTCGCGGCGGGTTGGTTCGGTCATGTCCTCGTCTGCCTTTTTGTCATTCCCGGCGAACCCTTGCGAAGCAGGGGCGAGGGAAGGGAATCCATCGGGAATTCTGCGCAGATTTTGAAATGGATTCCCTTCCCTCGCATCGCTTCGCGCTGCTCGCCGGGAATGACATACCCGGGAATGACATATAGGTGTTTCATGCTTCCCCCGATCCCACCACGCGGTGGATCGAGACTATATCATCGGCGCGGATTTCAAATGTCTTGTGCGGGTTGAACTGCTCCAGCACGATCTTGGCGCCGCTGCGCTTGGCCAGCCGCTTGATCACCGCCAGCGGGGTTTCGCCGTCCTTGGCGCGGCGCTGCACCAGGACGTAAGCCCCGATGGTGAGCGGCTTGCCGGGATGGATATGCACAAGCTCGCCCGGGTGATAGCGCGGCTCCATCGACGCGCCAACCACATAGACCGCATAGGCGCCGGGCACGCCGCGCAGGTTGGCGGGCAAATCCACCAGATCGATCACATCGCCGTTCCACAGGCTCCAGCCATCGGCGCCGCATTCGGCCATGCCCAGCACGCGCAACCGGTCATGGCTCGGCGTCGGCGTGAAGACCGGCGCGGCCTTTAGCGCCTTGGGCACGGCGCGGGGATGTTCGCGCAAGTCCGATTCCGCCACGCCCAGCGCGGGCGCCAGCAGCGCGCGCATGTCCTCGGGCAGCTTGGCCGGCACGCCGCGTTCCAGGAATTGCTGCAGGTAGGCGTGGTTGCGCCCCAGCACATGCTTGGAAAGGTCGCTCATGGAGAGACCCTGCTGGTCGATCCTGGCTCGGATGAGTTCGCGTACCGTCATATAAAGAAGCTTAGTAGGTTTTTGCCTACGGGGACAATAGGAATATTCCTCTTGACCGCATAGGAATGTTCCTATTTTGTTCTTCCATGACCCTGCAGACAGATTTCGCGGCCGAAGTGGCGGATTTCCTCAGCCGAAGTGGCCTTAAGCCCAGCCGTTTCGGGCGTGAGGCGCTGGGCGATCCGGGATTTGTCGCGGCGCTGAACCAGGGCCGTGCCCCCAACCTGCGCACCATCGAACGGGCGCGCGCCTTCATCCAGGCCTACACGCATGAACACCTTTCGCAATGACGCGGAGGCGCAGCGCCATGCCGCGCTTGTCCGCCCGTATCAACTGGCCTGCGCGCCGCCGGGCGAAAGCTATGCCTCGCGTTACGGCGCGCGCGCGGCGCGGGCGGCGGAAAATTGCCGGGCGGCGTTCGCGCGCGGCGACAGCCACGCGCTTCAGATCCACCAGCATGCGCTGTCGCTCGTGCTGTTTGCCGACCAACCCCAACTGTTTGATGTGCGGAGACGCGCGTGAGTGACATCTTTGTTTCCGAAGTCCGTCCCAAGCTGGAAATCGGCCGCAAAGTCTGGCTAAGGCGCGCGCGCGAAGCGGCGCGGAGTCTCGCCATGCGGCGCGGCAGCGTCACCATCGATGAGGTGCGCGAACTGTGCCCGCCGCCCGATGATGTCGATCCGCGCGTGATGGGCGCGGTGTTCAAGCATAACGAGTTCGAGTTGGTCGATTACATCGAATCGCGCCGCAAGGCCTGTCACGGCCGCCATATCGGCATCTTCCGGCTGAGGGCCTGACCATGGCGCTGTCCCTGGAAGTGCGGGTGGTGCGGGCGCGCATCGCGCCGACCAACATTGTGCTGCTGTTGCCGTCGCTGCCGCCCGCCGCGAAAAGCTGCGATGACTGGCTGGAATCCGGTGCGGCGCTTTTGAAACGCCAGCGCGCGCCGCGCCTGATGGGGGCGGTGGATATCACCATCCGGCTGGAAGACGCCCATCCCAAGCGCGACGGCGCGGGCTGCATCGCGCCGGTGCTGGCGCTGCTCCACAAGGCGCAGGTGCTGCAATCGGACCGTTCGCAAAGCGTGCGGCGGGTGGCGGCGGAATGGGCGCCGGTGCGCGGTGTCGAGATTCACATCAGGCGGGCGGCATGAGCGAGGAGGCCTGGACCGCGCTGCGCCGCATCGCCAGCGGCATGAAGCTGACGGAAGGCGGCGATTTCACGCGCATGCCGCGGGCCCAGATGATGGCGCCGCGCGCGGCGCCCGAAGCGCGGGTGCCGTGATGGCGCGGGGACGCTGGTTTCGCATGTATGACGAGGTGGTGGACCATCCCAAGGTGCAGCGCCTGTCCGACAGCGCGTTTCGCGCCTGGGTCAACTTGATGTGCATCGCGTCGCGCGGTGGCGGGCGCATTGGCGGCGATCTGGAAGATCTGAGCTTTTGTTTGCGCAAGCCCCGGCCACGGGTGCGCGAACTGCTGGAGGTGCTGGTGCGCGCCGGGTTGATCAATGCGGAGGGCGATGACTTCCGTCCGCATGACTGGGCCGATCACCAGTATGAATCCGACAATGCGAAGGAGCGGGTTCGCCGTCACAGGGGCCGTTACAGTAACGGCGGTGTAACGGCGGATGTAACGCCCCCAGAGACAGAAGCAGAGTCAGAGACAGACTCAGAAACAGATTCACAATCTGCGTTCGAGGAATTCTGGAAGGCCTATGACCCGCCCAAGGGCGCGCGAAAGCCCGATGCGCGCCAGGCCTGGGCGGCGACGGCGGAGATTCGCCCGGCGCAGGACCAGCTTTTGCGCGCCGTTGCCGGTTATCGCGCCTGGGTGGCGGGGCAGAGCGCGGCGCAGAAGCGCGACTATCCCATGCAGCATCCGGCGACCTGGCTGCGCGGCGAGGTGTGGAACGGCTTCGTGGAGAGCGGCGCGAGTGAAGCCGATGCGCGCGCCGCGTGGGACGGGCAGGCGGCGGCGCTGGTCGACGCGATCGGGGCGGCGGTGTTCGCCGCCTGGTTCGCGGGCACCAGTTTTGAGGCGGGGCCGCCGGCGCGCATCACCGTGCCGGGCGAGTTTCGCCGCAAGTGGATCGCCGATCATTTTGGCGCGGCGCTGGCGCGGTGTTACGGCGACTGCACGGTGGAGGTGGGGCCATGAAGAAGCGCCCGTCACCCGATCAGCCTGAAGCCCCGGCGGTGATCACGCGCGAGCATGTGCGCGACCGCATCGTCTCCCCCGTGGCGGGGGCGGCCCGGGCCTGGCGCAAGCTGTCGCCGCTGGAAGTAACCTATGCCAAGGGCCAGCTGGCGGGCGGCAATGCGCGCTTCTCGGCGGCGCAGCGGTTCGAGGCGGGGCAGCGTTACGCGGCGATCTTCGCCGCGACCGAGGCGCAGGGCCGCGACAGCACCCAGTTCATGAACGTGTCGCGCAGCTATGGCGGGGCGCCGCTGGGGCTGGGCCAGCGCGCGGCGATGGACGCCTTGCGCCAAATCGAAAGCGCGATGGGGGCCAATGACGCGGCGATCGTGCGCAAGGTGTGCGGCGAGGGCCATACCCCCGCCGAGGCCATCCGCATGGTGTGCGGCGACTATCGCGACACCGTCACGGCGCGGTTTCGCGAGGCCCTCGATGCCCTGGCGGGAACCCTGCGCCGATGATCATGGAACGCGCGGCGCGCCAAACCGTTGTGTGGGGCAGCAACCAATGAAGGAGTTCCCCCATGGCGGTGATCATCAACAAGGACGGCGGCGGCGACGGCGGCGGTGGCGGCAAGGCCTTTCTGGGCTTCATCCTGGGCGGGCTGGCGCTGGCGGCGGCGGTGCTGGGCTTCTTCATGTGGGACAATTTCAAGAGCGGCGGCGCGCCCAAGGCCATCGTCGTCACCACCCCGAACCGCTAAGGGGGC
>JBBSKJ010000128.1:0-6990 GCA_038256475.1 Micropepsales bacterium
CGCAACGATGTACTCAAGGCGCTCGACCAGGTGGTGGATCCCGCGAGCGGCCGCACCGTAGTCCAGCAGGACATGATCCAGGGGCTGGTGGTCAAGGATGGCCATGTCGGCTTTGTGCTGGAAGTGGCGCCCGAGCGCGCGTCCCAATCCGAACCCTTGCGCAAAATCTGCGAAGCCATGGTGCTGGGCGTAAAAGGCGTGAAATCCGTTACCGCCGTGCTGACCTCTCACGATGATCTTGGTCATGACGATCATCCTCACCAGCATGGCGATGATCATGCGCACGACCATTCGCACAGCCACGCCCCCAAGCCGGCAGTGGCCCGCCAGCCGCCGCAGCCGCAACAGGGGCTTCCCGGTGTCGCCGCCATCATCGCAGTGGCCAGCGGCAAGGGCGGCGTGGGAAAATCCACCGTCGCGGTCAATCTGGCGCTGTCGCTGTCGCGGCTGGGATTGAAAGTCGGATTGCTGGATGCCGACATTTACGGCCCGTCACTGCCCCGTCTGATGGGAATTACCGACAAGCCGGAGAGCGATGGCAAGAAGTTAAAACCCATCGAGAAATACGGCATCAAGACCATGTCGATCGGCTTTCTGGTGGAAGAAGACCAGGCGATGATCTGGCGCGGGCCCATGGTGCAGTCCGCATTGACCCAGATGCTCAGCGATGTCGAATGGGCGCCGCTCGACGTGCTGGTGCTGGACATGCCGCCGGGTACCGGCGACGCCCAGCTCACCATTGCCCAGCGTGTGCCGCTGAAGGGTGCCGTGATCGTTTCCACGCCGCAGGACATCGCCCTGATTGATGCCCGCAAGGGCATCACCATGTTCCAGAAAACCCAGGTGCCGATCCTGGGCGTGGTGGAAAATATGAGCATGTTCACCTGCCCGGATTGCGGTTCGTCCCATGCCATCTTCGGCCATGGCGGCGCGCGCGAGACGGCGGAAAAGCTCGGCGCACCGTTTCTGGGCGAGATTCCGCTGGTGCCGCGCATCCGTGAAACCTCGGATGCCGGAACCCCGGTCAGCGTCTCGGTGCCCGATGGCCCGGAAGCGCAAGCCTTTTTGGAGCTGGCGAAGAAAGTGGCGGCCGCGCTGCAGACCTCCAGCAAGCCTGCGCCGAAAATTATTATCGAGTGAGTGTGACGTAGCTGTAGCGCAGCCCTTCGGGCGTGACATGCCTGTCGCGCGCGGTTTCCGTCCAGCCCGAACGGTCGAGTTCAAAGCGGGCGTCGCCGTCAAACGCCCGGTGCACTTCGGTGAGTTCAATGCGCGTCGCCATTGGCAAGGCGCGTTCATAGATTTCCGCGCCCCCGATCACCATCACCGCGCCGGAGGTGCCGGCCGTTGCCGCGCCCAGGGAGTTTGCCGTGACCGCGCCCTCGGCCCGCCAGTCCTTCTGCCGCGTCACAACGACATTGACCCGTCCCGGCAGCGGCTTCCTGGGCAGCGAGTCCCAGGTCTTGCGGCCCATCACGATCGTGTGGCCCAGAGTCATCGCCTTGAAGCGCTTGAGGTCGTCGGAAATATGCCAGGGCAAGGCGCCCTTGTTTCCGATCACGCCATTTTCGGCAATCGCCACCACCAGAACAATCTCGCTCATGCTTGCGCCAGTTTCTTCAGGGCATCGCCCTGCAACCGATAGGTGACCCAGGTGTCCTGCGGCCTGGCGCCCAGGCTTTTGTAGAATTCGATGGACGCGGCGTTCCAGTCCAGCACCCGCCATTCCATGAACCCGGCTTCGCGCTGCGCCACCGCGCCCAGATGCGCCAGCAGCGCCCGGCCCAGACCCCGCCCGCGAAATTCAGGCCGCACAAAAAGATCTTCCACATAAACGCCGCGCGCCGCGCCGAAGCTCTTATAGGCCCAATACCAGGCAACGATCCCCGCCGGCGCGTCGTCCAGGAAACCGAGATCGCAGTGGCAGACCGGCTTGTCCCCCAGCATGTCACGGACGATGGCGGCCTCGTTCAGCGCGAAGGGCTGCTGTTCATAGGTCGCCAGCTCCCCCAGCATGGCCAGGATCAGGGGCGCGTCGGCCGCCGTGGCGCTCCGGAAGGAAAAATCGCTCATCAGCCCAGCTTAGCGTCGAATGGGGTCCGTTTTATGGGGCTTTTGGGCCCATCCACAAGATGCGGCACCTTTGCCCTTACAGCCCGCCCTACACCTGCTATAAGCCGCCACCGTGCCTGTGGCTCCCCACGGGTTGAGCACCAGAAGGTACGGACAAGTCGGCATGGCAAACGTCACGGTGATCGGCGCCCAATGGGGCGACGAAGGCAAAGGCAAGATCATTGACTGGCTGTCCAACCGCGCCGACATGGTGGTGCGGTTCCAGGGCGGCAACAATGCCGGCCATACCATCGTGGTGGGAGACAAGACCTACAAACTGTCGCTGCTGCCGTCCGGCGTGGTGCAGGGCAAGCGTTCCATCATCGGCAATGGCGTGGTGGTCGATCCCTGGTCGCTGCTGGAGGAAATCGCCAAGGTCGGCGCCGCGGGCCTCACGGTCACGCCTGACATTCTGATCTTGGCGGAAAACGCCGTGCTGGTGCTGCCGCTGCACCGCGAACTGGACGCGCTGCGCGAGGAAGCCACTTCGCAGAAGCTGGGCACCACCAAGCGCGGCATCGGCCCCGCCTATGAAGACAAGGTTGGCCGCCGCGCCTTGCGCGCCATTGACCTGAAAGACCCCGCCACCTTGCCCGGCAAGATCGAGCGGCTGCTGGCCCATCACAATGTGCTGCGCAAGGGCTTCGGCGCCGCCGAGGTGGATGCCGGCGCGCTGCTGAAGCTGCTCAACGACATCGCGCCGAAGATTTCACCCTTCCTGGGTTCGTCCTGGCGCGAGCTGGACGCCGCCCGCAAGGCCGGCAAGCGGATTCTGTTCGAAGGGGCGCAAGCCGTGCTGCTTGACATCGACCATGGCACCTATCCCTTCGTCACCTCGTCCAACACGGTGGCGGGACAGGCGGCGGCCGGCGCAGGGGTCTCGCCGCGCGCCATCGGCACCGTGCTGGGCATCGTCAAAAGCTACACCACCCGGGTGGGCGAAGGCCCCTTCCCCACTGAACTCAAGGACGCCACCGGCGAAAAGCTGGGCGAGCGCGGCCATGAATTCGGCACCGTGACCGGGCGCAAGCGCCGCTGCGGCTGGTTCGATTCCGTGCTGGTGCGCCAGACCTGCGTCACGGGCGGCGTGGACGGCATCTGCCTGACCAAGCTGGACGTGCTGGACGGTTTTGACGAGATCAAGGTCTGCACCGGCTACACGCTGGATGGCGAGGCGCTGGACTACCTGCCCGCCGACGCCAACCTGCAGGCGCGGCTGACGCCGGTCTATGAAACCCTGGAAGGCTGGAAGGAAACCACCCGCGGCGCGCGCAGCTGGGCCCAGCTTCCCGCCAATGCCATCAAGTATGTCCGCCGGGTGGAAGAGTTGATCGGCGCGCCGGTATCGCTGCTGTCCACCAGTCCGGACCGCGACGACACGATCATGGTGCAAGACCCGTTCGTGGACCGCTAAGACGCGCGAAAACTTCTGGTGCCGCGCTTGGTTGCAAATGCCACCGCGGAACTTCCCAAAGCAACGTGCGACACCGACACCTGCCGCGATCGCAACAGCGTGTTCGCAATTCGTGCATGATGAGATGCAGGGCAAACGCGCTGACCAGCGATGTTCTTTCCACTACGCATACTCACATGCGCTTCGCGAAATTTCACACCAGAAAATATAAGCGCGGTCTCATCTTACTGTGCCATATCGGGGAAACCGATTTTGATTGCCTTGCATGGCCCCGTCACCTATGACGGCTTTGCTCAACCACCCTTCGGAGGATAATAGCGCCACGCAAGCGCTTATCGGAGATATTGAATGGATTCCACGTTGGCCGAATATATTGAAATCAACGGCGCAAAAGCCAATTTTGATGCGATTTACAGTCATCCCGATCCACGGGAATATTATCGCGTGCTGGGTGGCCTCGACTATGTGATCCCGGACCTCGCCAAGATTCCATTCCGCGCCATTATCAAAGCTCTGCGCAAGGTCAGGAAGCGCCGCCTCAAGATCGCAGATCTGGGCTGCTCATATGGGATTAACGCCGCATTGCTGCGCTATCCACTCGACATCCAGCGCCTTGCCTCGCGTTATACGGGGGCGCAGATGCAGCAAATGGACTCGGTGACGCTGGCCGAGCTGGACAGGAACTATTTCCAGTCCTGGCCGCTACAGGGCGACGATATGTTCGTCGGCATCGATACCGCGACTCCGGCGATCGACTATGCCTTGCGCACAGGACTGATCGACGGGGCTGTGACCACCAATCTGGAAGACGAGGATCCGACGGCAGCCGAGATACCGCTGTTGCGTGGACTGAACCTGATCATTTCCACAGGATGCATTGGCTACACGACTGAAAAGTCCATGCGCAGGATACTCGAGATGCAGCGCGACGGCTCGCCGCCGCCATGGGTCGCCAGCCTTGTCTTGCGGATGTTTCCGTATGACCGCATCGCCGAAAGCCTTTCGCAGTTCGGCCTTGTCACCGAGAAACTCGAGGGCGTGACCTTTGTGCAAAGGCGCTTTCATTCGAGCAACGAATGTGAAGCCACGATTGGCGCGCTGGAAAAGCAGGGGATAGATCCGACGGGCAAGGAGGCAGAGGGGCTGTTTCACGCCGAACTGTATGTTTCTCGCCCAAAGGAAGAGGCCGAGCAACGCCGCCTTAATGAACTGATTTCGGTCACCAGTGGCGCGGGCCGCCGCTATGGCCGCCGCTATGTCCGCGACCGGGCTGGCCTGGTCACCTTAACGCACTGATCGGCACACCTAGACTTTGTGATTGAGCGGTCCATGACCGTGACCCAATCCCGGCGCGGTCCGGATCGCGTTCTGCACGAACATGTGGGCGCGGCTGACCGCATCACGCAAGGACCGCCCCTGCGCCAGACCGCAGGCAATCGCGGTCGCCAGGGTGCAGCCGGTGCCATGGGTATGGGGCGTGTTCTGGCGCGCTGCCTCAAATGGTATGAATTCGCCGCCGCTCCACAGCACGTCGCGAACGATGGCGCTATCACCCTCCCCCGCGCGCGAAGCGCTGGTGGGGGAGGTGGCCGTAGCACCGCTTAGGTGCGAAGGCCGGAGGGGGGCGTCAAAAGCGTGCCCGCCCTTGAACAGCACGTTCTCGATCCTGAGCATCTTGAACACCATGGCGGCGTTGCGGATGCGGTGTTCACTTTGCGGATAGATGCCGGTGAGCACTTCGGCTTCCGGCAGGTTGGGCGTGATCACCGAAGCCAGCGGCAGCAACTGCTTTTTCATCACCGTGACCGCCGCCTCGTCCAGCAGCTTTGCGCCGCCCTTGGCCACCATCACGGGGTCGACCACCAGCGGGATGTTTGGGGCATGTTCGGCCAACGTCCTGGCCACCATCTCCACCATGTCGGCGGAGCCCAGCATACCGGTCTTGATGGCATCGGCGCCGATATCGGACAGGCAGGCGATGATCTGGGCCCGCACCACATCCGGCGGGACGATATGCGCAGCCGTCACGCCAAGCGTGTTCTGCACCGTCACGGCGGTGATGGCGGTCTGGGCATAGACCTCGAAGGCCTGGGCGGTCTTGATGTCGGCCTGAATCCCGGCGCCGCCGGAACTGTCCGATCCGGCAATCACCAAGAGACGCTTCACTAGGCTGCGACCTCTTCAATCGCGCTGGCGATTTGGCGCACCACGGCGCGCACCAGCTTTTCGTCTTCGCCTTCCGCCATGACGCGGATCAAGGGCTCGGTGCCGGACTTGCGCACCAGAATGCGGCCCGTCGCGCCCAGCTTGGCGTTGGCGTCTTCAATCGAGGATTTCACCCGCGCATCGTCCAGCGGCGAGCCCTTCTTGAAGCGCACATTCTCCAGAATCTGGGGCAACGGATTGTAGAGATGCGCCGCCTCGCTGGCGGGCTTGCCTTCCTGCGCCAGCACGGCGAGCAGCTGCAGCGCCGCCACCAACCCGTCGCCGGTGGTGGAGACATCGGACAGGATGATGTGGCCGGACTGTTCGCCGCCCACATTGAAGCCGCCCTTTTTCATCACTTCCAGCACATAGCGGTCGCCAACGGCGGCGCGCGCCAGTTTCAGATCCAGCGACGCCAGATAGTGGTCGAGGCCCGCATTGGACATTACGGTGCCGACCACGCCATCGCCCTTGAGCCTGCCGCTCTTGGACCAGCTCTTGGCGATCAGCGCCAGAATCTGGTCGCCATCGATGATCTGGCCCTTTTCGTCCGCCATCACCACCCGGTCGGCGTCGCCGTCCAGTGCGATGCCGAAATCGGCGCGGGTCTCGCGCACCCGGGCGCACATCGCCTGGGGCGCGGTCGATCCGCAGTCCAGGTTGATGTTGGTGCCGTCCGGCGACACGCCGATCGAGACGATGTCCGCGCCCAGCTCCCACAACACTTCGGGGGCAACCTTGTAGGCGGCGCCATGGGCGCAATCGATCACGATACGCATGCCGTCAAGCCGCAGATTGCGCGGAAAGGTGCGCTTGGCGAATTCGATGTAGCGCGCCTGGCTGTCGTCAACGCGCTTGGCGCGGCCGATCTTGGAGCTCGGCGCCAGGCCCTGCTCCAGGCCCGCCGCCATCAGGCGCTCGATTTCCATTTCGACATCGTCCGACAGTTTCTGGCCGTCGGGGCCGAAGAACTTGATGCCATTGTCTTCGTACAGGTTATGCGAGGCGGTGATCATCACCCCGATATCCGCGCGCAGCGACCGTGTCAGCATGGCGACGGCCGGTGTTGGCAGCGGACCGAACTGGAACACATCCATGCCCACGGCGGTGAAGCCCGACACCAGCGCGCTTTCGATCATATAGCCCGACAGGCGGGTATCCTTGCCGATCACCACCCGGTCGGCGTCGCCATCCAGCGCGATGCCAAAATCAGCGCGGGTCTCGCGCACCCGGGCGCACATCGCCTGGGGCGCGGTCGA
>JBBSKJ010000129.1:0-6975 GCA_038256475.1 Micropepsales bacterium
AGCCTCGCCCGGCGCATAGGCCGCTTGAAAGCCTGCGACGAAGGTTTCGAGCCGGCCTTCTGCAATGGCGCCGCGCAGCTGCGCCATCAGGTCCTGATAGTAGGTCAGATTGTGCCAGGTCAGCAGCATGGCGGCGATGATCTCGCCGGATTTGACGGTGTGATGCAGATAGGCACGGCTGAACTGGCGACAGGCCGGACAGGCGCAAGCGGCATCCAGCGGCGCCGGATCTTCCGCAAAGCGCGCATTTTTGAGATTCAGCGCACCGGCGCGGGTGAAGGCCTGGCCATTGCGCCCTGATCGGGTCGGAAGCACGCAATCGAACATGTCGATCCCGCGCAACACCGCGCCAACAATGTCATCAGGCTTGCCCACACCCATCAGGTAGCGTGGCCTGTCGCCCGGCAGCTGGGGCACGGTCGCCTCCAGCGTTTCAAACATCGCCGGCTGGCCCTCGCCGACCGCCAGGCCGCCCACGGCATAGCCGTCGAACCCGATCTCCTTCAGTGCCTCAGCCGAGCGTACCCGCAGGTCGGGATAGGTGCCGCCCTGCACGATGCCAAAACAGGCCCGCCCGGCCCGCTCCTGCTCGGTCTGCTGGCCGAACGCATCCTTGGAGCGCAGCGCCCAGCGCATGGACAGCGCCAGGGATTTTTCAATCACCGGCCTTTCCGCCGGCAGCGCGGGGCACTCGTCCAGCACCATCTGGATGTCGGAGCCCAGCAGACGCTGGATCTCCATGGCGCGCTCGGGTGACAGGAACTCCGCATGGCCATCGATATGGGACTGGAAGCGCACGCCTTCTTCCGTGATCTTGCGCAGGGCGGCCAGTGACATGACCTGGAAACCGCCGCTGTCGGTCAGGATCGGCCGCGACCAGTCCATGAATTTGTGCAGCCCCCCCAGCCGCGCAACGCGCTCCGCACCGGGCCGCAACATCAGGTGATAGGTATTGCCCAAAAGGATGTCGGCGCCGGTTTCCCGCACGCTCTGCGGCAGCATCGCCTTGACCGTGGCGGCCGTGCCCACCGGCATGAAGGCGGGCGTGCGAATGTCGCCGCGCGGCGTATGGATGACGCCGGTGCGCGCCGCACCATCGGTCGCCTGCAATTCAAAACGAAAATCGCTCATGACGGCCTGATTAGCAGGCAGGCATCGCCATAGGAATAGAAGCGGTAATTCTCCCGTATGGCCTCGGCATAGGCCGCCCGCATCACATCCAGCCCCATAAAGGCGGATACCAGCATGAACAGGGTCGAGCGCGGCAGATGAAAATTGGTCAGCAGAACATCCACCGCCCGAAACCGGTAACCCGGGGTGATGAAGATGTCGGTATCGCCGTCATACCCATGTAGCTGGCCCTGCGCATCCGCTGCGCTTTCCAGGGTGCGCAGGCTGGTGGTCCCCGCCGCGATAATGCGTCCACCGGCGGCGCGAACTGCGTTCAGACGGCTGGCGGCATGCGCGTCCAGGACGGCGCGCTCGGCATGCATGCGGTGCTGGCTGGTGTCTTGCGCTGTCACCGGCAGGAAGGTTCCCAGCCCCACATGTAGGGTAACCGCTTCGCGGGAAATACCCTTGCCCGTGAGCCGTGCCAGCAAATCCGGCGTGAAATGCAGCCCAGCGGTGGGCGCCGCTACCGAGCCGGCTTCGCGCGCAAAGACTGTCTGATAATCCTGGGTATCGCTGTCATCGACATCGCGCTTGCCTGCGATATAGGGCGGCAGGGGCATTTCGCCCTGCGCCGCGATCGCCTGATCAAGCGCCCTCCCGGAAAGCAAGAAGCGGATTTCGGCCTCTCCTGCTTCGCCCCGGCTCACCACACTGGCCTTGAGCGGGCCGAACTCCAGTTCGTCTCCCGGGGCCAGTTTGCGTGCCGGGCGCGCCTGTGCGGAAAAACAGTCTGGAGACAGGCGTCGATGCAGCAATATCTCGATCTTGGCGGGCCCGGTTTCGCGCAACCGCACGCCATGCAACCGGGCCGCGATCACTTTTGTGTCATTGGTAACCAGCACATCGCCTGCTGACAGAAAATCCGGCAAGTCGGATACCGACCGGTGCTCCAACCCGTTCGTGCGTACCACCAGCATGCGGGCGCAATCGCGCGGGCGGGCGGGGCGCAGGGCAATCAGCCGCTCCGGCAGCGCAAAATCGAAGACGTCAACCTTCATGCCAGCGGCACATCCGCCTGCTCTTCGGAATAAACCTGGGCGCTGGCCGCCGCCATCAAAACCACAAAGACGATATAGGCGACATTGATCATCACCACCATCGGCAGCAGGTTCTCGCGATAGGAGGAGACATACCCGGCCAGCGTGGGGGAGGTCGGCAAAGGCGCGATAAGCCCCGCCGCATGCAGCGCCATGCCGACACCGGCCTGTACCAGATAGGCTGTCAGAACAATTGCTGTCAGCAGCAGGGCGATACGCCAGAGGCGCCCTGCTGACCGGCGCCAGGCCGCCAGCAGCACTTCACCCTTGGTATGGGTCACGCAGACGGGCGGCAGCAGAAACCACAATCTTGCCGCCAGCCAGAACAGGAAAAGCCCCTCCAGAATGTGCGGTACCAGGCCATGCGACCAGTTCAGCCGCTCGGTGATGGCATGAAGCCCGAAAAAGGCCAGAACGAAAAACAGCAGCACAATGCAGAATTGCAAATTGGCGGTGTAAAGCCGCCACTCTGCCCGGCTCACGCCCAGAAAGTCCCCCTTGGTCGCTCCCATTCCCAGCGCGAGCTGGGCGATGCGGGCCACCACCAGGGAATGCAGGAAAACCAGCACCAGCAAGGCCAGCGCCGCAATGCCCAGCACGCGGCTACCGACACTGTCCTGCGGATTGGAAAGATAGGCCTGAAGTTCCCACATATAGGCGGAAAAAAAGCCGTAGATCGACAAGGCGCCGGCCAGGCATGGAATCCAGATGCGCCGCACGATAGGCGCGGCGTTCCGGCGCACGAAATGAAAGGGAAAAAACAGTGGCGCGCGGGGTGCAGGCGTCAGAGCCGTCATGCAGTTCTTTCAACCTGTCCGACTAACGTCGTTCGCGGTGACCGCCAAGGGAAACAACGCGCCCAGGCGTGGCTTTCTCAGCGTCCGTAGTCTCGTCCTGGGCCTCTTCGACTTCGCCTTCGGAAAGGCGCGCGAAGCTGAAATAGAAAGCGCAAAGCGCGCAAAGGCACAGCAGGGCAAAACGGGGATAAAGCGTGGCGATCAACGAGGAGGACGCAACGGCCCCGACGTAAAGCACCGCGCTCCAGCGCATGCCCATCGAATCGATCAGACGATGGTGAAAATGATCCCTGCCCCCCTGGAAGATCGACCGGCCCTGCAGCGGCCGGGCGATCATCAGCCGGAAGCAATCCATGACGGGGATGAAGAACCAGACGATCACGGTTTCCAGCGATACCAGGTGATCGGCATGGGCCCGCGCCACCAGCAGGCCAAGGGCGAAGGTGACGCCATAGGAGCCGCAATCGCCCAGGAATATCTTTCCGCCGAGATTGAACAGCAGGAAAATCAGTGACAGACCGAGCAGGATTGCCGCTATGTCGGCCATGGTGCCCGACGACACCAGGATCAGGCAGCCGGACCAGATGGCGAACATGCTGCCGACCAGGCCATTCTGGCCGTCCGCCATATTGACGGAATTGACGATCCCGATGGTGGTCAGGCCCATCAACGGCACGTAGATCCAGGGAGAAATCGGTGTCTCGGCGAAGCTGTACCAGTTCAGGGTCGCTGAAATCAGATTGGGATCCAGTGCAAAGGCGATGCCCATGAAGGTCAGCAGCAGCATGATGCGCAAGGGCGGGGAAAGGTCGCGCTGGTCATCCACGAAACCGACCAGTCCGAGGCCGGCCGCCGAGAGTAGAATGGAAATCAGCAGCGGATTGGCCGGCGGGGCGGAAATCGCCAGGCTGCCGACCATCCACACCAACAGTCCGGAGAGAATTGCCAGTCCGCCCACCTGGGGCGTCGGGAAGGCGTGGCGCTTGCGGCGATTGTCCGGCACCGCCATGACATCGAAGCGTTCGCCGATGGGGCGCGCGCCTAGGCAGACCACCAAGGCGGTCAGAAAAGCCGCGAGCGCCAGAAGCTGGGACATCATGGACAAACTCATACCCAATCGCCTTGGTCAGGCCAATGCTGCGCCTGCAAAAGCTTACAACACAATGTGCAACGACAGATGTCCTAGAAAATAATCTGTTATTTTCAATGGGTTATATTAATACTACGGACCTGCCGCCAAACTCTGCCGTCAAATTCCGCCGTGGTGCAGCCAAGAATGGGCAACTATCGTACGAAAGCATTCGCGCTTTTCAGCACAGCGTGAATCACGCGGTCCTGGGTGGCTTCATCCAGATAGGGATGCATCGGCAGACTGACGACCTTGGCGCACAGTGCCTCGCTCACCGGTATCGGCGCGGCCGGAAAGTGGGCATAGGCCTTCTGGCGCGACAGCGGCAACGGATAATAGACCATGGTCGGCACGCCCGCTTCTTTCAGATCCGCCTGGAACTTGGCGCGGTCTTCCACCTGAAGCGTGTACTGCGCCCAGGTCGAGGTCGCGCCGGCGATCACCTCGGGCGTGACGATGCAATTGGAGCCGGCAAGGGCTTCATTATAGCGCCTGGCCACCACATTGCGCGCTTCGATTTCCTGCGGAAAAATCTTCAGCTTTTCAATCAGGATCGCGGCCTGGATGGTATCGAGACGCGAATTCAGCCCGATATGGACATGCTCATAGCGATGGCTGCCCTGGCCGTGCGACCGCAGGCTGAGCAACACATCCTTCAACCCGTCGTCATTGGTGAAACAGGCACCGCCATCGCCGTAACAGCCCAGCGGTTTGGCGGGAAAGAAACTGGTCGCTGCCGCATCGCCGATGGCGCCCGCGCGCTGGCCGTCCAGCAGACCGCCAAACCCTTGGGCGGTATCACAGAACAGCTTGAGCCCCTCCCGCGCCGCAATCGGCGCAAGTCGCGCGTAATCCGCGGGCTGGCCGAAGAGATCAACCGGCATCACCACCTTGGGCGCAAGCTTGCCGTCCTGCTTCACCAGGGTGATGGCCGCTTCCAGGCTGGCGGGGTCCATGTTGAAGGTGTCGGGCAGCACATCCACAAAAACCGGCGACGCGCCCACCAGCGCGACCACTTCGGCGCTTGCGGCAAAGGTGAAGGCCGGCACGAACACGGCGTCACCCGGTCCCACACCCCAGGCGCGCAGAACCAGCAGCAAGGCATCGGTGCCGTTGGCACAGGCGACGGCGTGTTTCACACCCGCCCATTGGGCGATGTCCTTTTCGAACTGTGTCACTTGCGGACCCAGAATCCACTGGCCGCCCTCTACCGCCGCGCGAATGGCGGCATCCAGCGGCGCGCCAAGGCGGCGGCGCTGGGCTTGCAGGTCAATGAAAGCTATGGGCTGACTCAACGCATCACCAATGTTTGGAAATCGCCGTGTTGTAGGCTGGAGCGCATAGGCAGCCGACACACGAAATATTGCAGAATAAATCTCAGAAACTTCAGGCCGGCTTGGTCGGGGCCGGGACGCGGCCATAGGTGTCCTCGAACCGCACGATATCGTCTTCGCCCAGATAGGCGCCCGACTGCACCTCGATCAGATGCAAGGGTTCGGGCCCACGATTTTCCAGCCGGTGCCTGGAGCCCAGCGGGATGTAGGTCGACTCATTGCTGTTGAGTTCAAACTGCTGCTCGTCACAGGTGACCAGCGCGGTGCCCTGCACCACGATCCAGTGTTCGGCACGGTGATGATGCATCTGCAAGGACAGCTTGGCGCCCGGATTGACCACAATGCGCTTCACCTGGAAGCGCGGCCCGGAATCAATGCTCTCATAGGTGCCCCAGGGGCGGTGCACCACCGAATGATGGATATGCTGGTCGCGCTTCTGGCCTTCCAGAATTTCCACGATTTTCTTGACGTCCTGGCAGGCATCACGGTGGCTGACCAGCAGCGCATCCTTGGTGGCGACCACCACCAGATTTTCCACACCCAGCGCCGCCACCAGCGGACCTTCGCTGCGGATATAGGAATTGCGCACATTTTCGGTCAGCACGTCGCCCTGAATGGCGTTGCCGTCGGCGCCGCGTTCGGCGATGTCCCACAGCGAATGCCAGGAGCCGACATCGCTCCAGCCCATCTCCACCGGCACCACCGCGGCACTGGCAGCTTTTTCCATCACGGCATAGTCGATGGAATCCGACGGACAGGCGAGGAAGGCCGGTTCGCCCAGGCGGATGAAATCCAGATCATGATGGCCATGCGCCAGCGCATCGCGGCAACAGGCCAGCATGCGCGGTTGTAGCCGCGCCATTTCCGCCAGGAAACTCCTGGCCTGGAACAGGAATATCCCGCTGTTCCAGCAATAACCGCCGGCCGCGAGATATGATTGCGCGGTGGCCCGGTCGGGCTTCTCCACAAAACGTTCGATGACAAAGGCACCGGGCGCCCCGGCAAGCGCCTCCGCGCTCTTGATGTAACCATAGCCGGTTTCGGGCCCGGTGGGTCGGATGCCGAAGGTGACCAGTGCCCCGCCCTGCGCCGCCTTGCTCGCCGTCGCGACCGCCTGATGGAAGGCGGGAAGATCCAGCACCGCGTGATCGGATGGCATGATCAGCATCAATCCGTCAGGATTTTCCTGCACGATCTGCAGCGCCGCGATGGTCACGGCCGGCGCGGTGTTGCGCCCGGCGGGCTCCAATACGATCCTTGCCCCCTTGATCCCGGCGGCGCGCAACTGCTCCGCGATCAAGAAACGGTGATCCTGGTTGGAAATCACGATCGGCGCGGCAAAGCCGTCGCCTTGGGCCCGTGCCGCCGTCTCCTGAATCATGGAGCCGGTGCCGGCCAGCGACAGAAACTGCTTGGGGAATGCCTTGCGCGACAGCGGCCACAGCCGGGAGCCCGAACCGCCCGACAGGATAACAGGCGTGATGATGTCGCTTTGAGGCATAGGC
>JBBSKJ010000130.1:0-6955 GCA_038256475.1 Micropepsales bacterium
CCGCCGAGCGCCGCCACCAGATCTTCCATGCCCAGATTGTGCTCGGCGGAGATACGGATCGGATCGCCCAGTCCCAGGCCATAAATCTCGGCGGGGATTTCCACCCGGCCTTCGCACTTGTTGGCCGCCAGGATGACCGGCTTGCCGGACTTGCGCAGGGTCTGGGCGATGATCTGGTCGCCCGCCGTGATCCCGGCGCGGGCGTCGATCAGGAACAGCAGCGCTTCAGCCTCCGCGATGGCGGTGATGGTCTGCTGGGTCATGCGATGGGCGATGCTGCCGGTGACGGCGTCTTCGAAACCGGCGGTGTCGATCAGCGTCAGCGCGATGCCTTCATACTCGGCATCCACCGCCTGACGGTCGCGGGTGACGCCCGGCGTGTCATGCACGATGGCGGCGGTGCGGCCGGCAAGGCGGTTAAAGAGGCGGGACTTCCCCACATTGGGGCGCCCGACAATGGCTAGCTTCAATGGCATGGCGCATCTTACCGCAGCGCAACGAGTTCGGCGGAAGCGGTGTAGATATACATGGTGCCGTCCGCCACCACCGGCGCGATGGTGGTGCCGTCGGGAATTTCCACGCGGCCGACCAACCGTCCGTCATAGGGCGACATTGCCTGGGCATAGCCGTTGGACGAGACCACGATCAGCTTGTCCGAAACCAGCACGGGGCCGGCCCACAGGATGGGGCCCCTTTTGCGGTCCGCATTCTCGTATTGCGGCATCTGGTGAATCCACTTCACCTTGCCTTCGGTGCGGGTCAGGCAGAGCAGGCGCGCATTGTTGTCCAGCACATAGACATAATCGCCCGCCGCCCAGGGGGTCTGGATGCCGCCAATGTCGCGCGACCACATGCGGTCGCCGGTGTTCATGCTGAATGCCGCCATCAGGCCCGACTGGCTGATGGCATAGACCACGCCGCGATCGATGACCGGACGGCCCGCGATATCGTCCATCTGCGACAGTGCGGTGACCTGGCCGGTGCGCGACAGCACATCACTCCAGCCGACCTGGCCGTTCTGGATGCGCAGCGCGAAGAGTTCACCTGACGTATAGGGCACGATCACGGTTTCGCCGGAGATCGCCGCATTGGTGGAGGCCAGCATGCCGGCGGCCTCGGTGATGCCCTGATGATCCCAAAGCTGGCGGCCGTCATCCTCCGCCAGGGCATAGAAATGATTGTCGTGGGTGGAGAAGAAAATCCGCCCCGCCGTCACCACCGGCGCGTTGACGATGGGCATGCGCATGTCCTTGCGCCAGATTTCCTTGCCCGTGCGCGCATCCATGCAGATCACCACGCCGAAACCGCTGGTGACGAAAAGGCGGCCGTTGGAATAGGCGACGCCGCCGCCCATGCCCTGGGCCGGATCGACGGTATTGGCCTTGCCGAGCAGGCCCCACATGGTGGGCCAGTCGGTGCCGTCCCTGGGCGCCAGTTCCTTGTCCCACACGGGACGGCCGTCACTGGCGCGGAAGGCGAAAACATGCGCCTCGGAATCCTGCACGAACACCATGCCGCCGCCCACCACCGGCGCGGACGTCAGGGCGGAAGCGGAATCGGAACCCTTGCCGGCATCCTGGCTCCACACCTGGCGCAGCCGTCCCGGCGCGGCCAGGTGATACATGGCATTGGCGGCATAGCCGCCGGGCAGGGGCCATTCGGTATTGCGATAGGGCGGCGGCAGCAGCACCGCGGTCTTGACCAGTTCCGGATCGGGCTTGAGGGCTTCGTCCAGCGACATCACCGGAATGCGCACGCCGCGCAGCGTGGATTTCTTGCCGCTGCTGGCGAACCAGCTGCCGACTTCGTCGGTAACGGCGCAGCCCTGCAGCAGCAGGGCGGCTGCCGCGACGGCCAGAACAAGAGCTGTGGCGCGGGGGCGCATCATTGCGCCGGGGCGGCGGGCAGCGTCGCCGGCGCAGCAGCAGCTTGGGGCAGCGGGGGCACCACCACTTCGGGCGGAACCGTGCCGAAGGTGACCGCACCGCCATTGTTGAGATATTCCGCCATCGCCTTGGCGCGGGCCCGAAGCGCGTCGGGCGCTTCGGGATTGGCCGCCAGCGCGGCGTATTTGGTCCGGGCGGATTTCATATCCATCGCCTTGTAATCGGCGAAGGCCAGAATCTCGTTGGCATTTTCGCGCCAGGGACTGCCCGGCTGGTCCAGCGGCTTCAGCAGTTCGGTGAGTTCGGTGCGCGTGGCGGTTTCGGCCAGCGCCCAGGCGGCCCGCAGCCGCGCCACCGATCCGATTGGCCCGTTGTCGCTGTCGGCGATCTCTTTGTAGATTTCTATGGCTTCGCTGCGCTGGCCCGCCGCGAACATGGCGCTGGCCTGGCTGAGACGCGCCACCGGGCCATAGCTCTTGGCCTGGGCGAGATCGACAAAGGCGTTGGCGGCGGTTTGCGGATTGGTGATGCGCTGCGCGGCCATATATTGGGCGGAGACTTCTTCGCGCTTCTGGTTCTCATGGCGCTGCCACAGCTGCCAGGCGCCGATGCCCACAAACACCAGCACGCCGGCCGCGATGATATAGGTACCGTAGCGCTTCCAGATCCTCTGGGCCCGTTCGCGGCGAACGTCTTCTTCGACTTCGCGGAAAATATCACTCACAGTTCCAAAACCTTTTTCGGCAGCGGCGCTGTCGCAGCCCCGCTTGCAGGGCGAAGCCCTTGAGAAGGCGTGTTAATTAGCCCGCGCAGGGCCTGCGCGCAATGCGTCTGGCGGTAACAAATCGCGTGGAAAAGCGCCTTTTATTGGGCTTTCTTCATCGGGTAGACATTTTCCACCCCCGGGAAGTGGCGCATCCGCACGTCGCGCGCATAGGCTTCCACCGCCGCCTCGATGGCCGGGCCCAGCTGGGCATACTGGCGCACGAATTTTGGCGGGTTGGGATTGAGGCCCAGCATGTCCTCCATCACCAGAACCTGGCCGTCGCAGGTGGCGCTGGCGCCGATGCCGATGGTGGGAATGGCGATCAGTCCGGTGATGCGGGCGGCCAGCGGCTCGGCCATGCCTTCCAGCACGACCGCAAAGGCGCCCGCCTCCGCCACGGCCTTGGCATCGGCTTCCAGCGCCGGCCATTCGGCCTGTGTGCGGCCGGTGGTGCGAAAGCCGCCCTGCACATTGACCATCTGCGGCGTCAGCCCGATATGGCCCATCACCGGAATGCCGCGCTGGGTGAGGTACTGGATGGTCTCGGCCATGCGCATCCCGCCTTCCAGTTTCACGGCGGTGGCGCCGGTTTCCTGAATGACGCGCGCGGCATTGCGGAAGGCCACCGCCGGGCTTTCCTCGTAAGACCCAAAAGGCAGGTCCACCGTGACCAGGGCCCGGCTGGAGCCGCGCATCACCGCCTTGGCATGGGTGATCATCATGTCGAGCGTCACGCCCAGCGTGTTCTCCAGCCCGTGCATCACCATGCCCAAACTGTCGCCCACCAAAATCAGGTCGACATGGCTGTCCAGCAGCTTGGCGGTATGGGCGTGGTAGCAGGTCAGACACACCACCGGACTGCCGCCCTTATGGGCGCGGATTTCCGGCACCGTGATACGCCGCGTCTGGGTCTGCAGGGACATGAGAGCCGTCTTTCGCTGGACCCCGGGAGCATACCCTACCTTCGGGGTGGGGTGATAATTGTGGCAGGCCTGCTTGACGGACATGGGTCGGGCTTGATACTTAAGTACATGCTTAACTATCAACTGGACCGCACCTTTGCCGCGCTTGCCGACCCCACCCGCCGGGCGCTGGTCGAGCGGCTGGTTGCCGGCCCGGCCAGCGTCAGCGAACTGGCCGCCCCGCTGCCCATGTCGCTGCCCGCCGTCATGTTGCACCTCAAGGTTCTGGAAGAATCCGGTCTGGTGAAAAGCGAAAAGGCGGGCCGGGTGCGCACCTGCCGGATCGAGCCCCAGATGCTGAGCCAGGCCGAAGCCTGGGTGGCCGAACGCCGGGCGATGTGGGAGCGCAGCCTCGACCGGCTGGGCGCGTTTCTCGATGCAACCAAACCGGAGGACGAAAAATGAGCAAGCTGATTTCCCTGATGCATGTTTCGCTGGATGGTTTCTGCGCTACGCCCGGCGGAGAGATGGACTGGGTGGGGCTTGGCCAATCCATCTTCGCGGACGCGATGGGGCTGACCCATACTGCCGGTGCGGCGGTCTATGGCCGCAACACCTACAATTTGATGCGCGGCTATTGGCCGACCTTGCTGGACAAACCGGATTCGCCCGATGTTCGCCACGCCCAATGGGTGGAGCAGATACCCAAGCTGACCTTTACGCGCAGCATGCCGGGCAGCGACTGGAACAATGTCCGTATCCGGCGCGACGCCAAAGAGATCCTCAAGGACAAACAGGAGGCGGCAAAGGATCTTCTGATTTTTGGCAGCCCCGGACTGGTGCATGCCTTTCTGGAGTTGGACGCCATTGATGAATTCTGGATTTTTCAGAATCCGCTGCTGCTGGGCGCGGGAATTCCTTATTTCAAGGGCGCTATCAGAACGAAACTCAAGCTCGCAGGTCAAAAGCCGTTCGAAAACGGCGTCATCCGTCTGCATTACGTCAAGGGAGAATAGAGTGCCCCGTTCGATCACCCATGCCAGCTTCACCATCACCCGCCACTGGAAGGCTTTGCCAGCGCGCGTCTTCGCCGCCTTCGCGGACGAAAAGCAGAAGGACAAATGGTTTTCCGGCGACGGCGCCTGGACGAAGGTCGAGCGCAGTTTCGATTTCCGGGAAGGCGGTATCGAAACCCTGACCGGCAAATGGAAAAGCGGCGTGGTAACGCGCTTTGATTGCGTCTATCGCGATATCGTGCCGCCCACCGCCGACGATGCGGGCCGCATCATCTACAGCTACACCATGTTCGTGGACGGGAAGAAAATATCGGTCTCGCAGGCGGCCCTCGAATTCCGCGCCGACGGCGACGGCACGAATTTCGTCCTGACGGAGTATGGGGATTATCTCGACGGTTATGATGATTGCGGCAGCCGTGAACATGGCACCAATGCGCTGATGGATGCTCTGGAAAAGTCGCTGGGTAGTTGAAGGAGAGGCATATGAACCTGACCGACCTGGCCAAGGGCTATTACCGCGCCTTTGAAACCGGCGACCGCGCCTTTGTGGAAAACAATCTGGCGCCCGACTTCACCTTCACCAGCCCGTTCGACGATCACATCGGGCGCGAGGAATACTTTCGTCGCTGCTGGCGGGACGAGCCGCTGCACGCCAAGTTCGATTTCGTCACCGTGATGCAGGACGGCGACAAGGTGTTCGTCGCCTATGACGCCCAGATGCGCATGCCCAATACGGTCCATCCCGCGGCAACCTTCCGCAACGCCGAATTGATGAGTTTTGAGGCCGGCAAGCTGAAGTCCGTGGAGGTATTTTTCGGCGACCCGCCCGGCGGATTGACGCGCCGCGAATTCGCGATCCGGTCCGGGGCGGCCTAAAAAGCCCCCTATGCGGGGCGAAATCCATGCCATACTGGCGGCTCGCAACACAGCCTGTCACGGCACGGAGACGTTCGGCACCCCATGTTGGCCATTGAGATCGCGGCGGTTGGTTTTCTGATCGTCATCAATGGACTTTTGGCGATGTCCGAAATGGCCATCGTGTCGTCGCGCCTCAGCCGGTTGAAAGGCATGGTGGAGCAGGAAGTCACGGGCGCCCGGCGCGCCCTGGCCCTGGCTTCAGACCCCGGCCGGTTTCTCTCATCGGTGCAGATCGGCATTACCCTGGTGGGCGTGCTGTCGGGCGCATTTTCAGGCGCCACGCTGGGCCAGCGTTTTTCGGGCTGGCTGGTGGGCCAGGGCCTGTCATCGGATGCCGCCGATGCGGTGGGCGTCGGCCTGGTGGTGGTGGCGATCACATATGCTTCCTTGATCGTGGGCGAGCTGGTGCCCAAGCAGATTGCCCTGCGCAATCCCGAAGGCGTGGCGGTGCGCGTTGCCCCCGCCATGGTGCTGGTGGCCAAGGCGACCGCGCCCTTGGTGTGGCTGCTCGACATGTCCGGGCGTCTGGTGCTGAAGGTGCTGGGCCAGAAGGGCGTGCGCGAAGACCGGGTGACCGAGGAAGAAATCAGGACCCTGGTCGCCGAGGCCGAAAGCTCCGGCGTGCTGGAGCCGGGCGAAAAGGAAATGATCGCGGGGGTGCTCAAGCTGGGCGACCGCAACGTCAAGGTGGTGATGACCCCGCGCCATGATGTGGATTCGCTCAACCTGGAGGATGACCAGGCCGCCATCACCGCGGGGCTGCGCGCCAGCCAGCATTCGCGACTGCCGGTCTATGATGCCAGCGGCGACGTGGTGGGCGTGGTGCAGGCCAAGGAATTGCTGGCCGCCTATCTGGCGGGAAGCATTCCCCACATCCGCGACTTCATCCGCCATGCGCCGGTGATCCCCGACAGCGCGGACGCGCGCGACGTGATTTTCGCGCTCAAGGATTCACCCATCCATATGGGCCTGGTGCATGACGAGTATGGCCACTTCCGCGGGCTGGTCACCACCGCCGATATCTTGGGCTCGATCGTGGGAGAATTCTCCACCGAGGACGGGCCGCAGGAACTGCCGGTGGTGCGCCGCGACGATGGCTCGCTGCTGCTGGCGGGCTGGATGCCGCTGGACGATCTGCTGGAAGTCACCGGCATCCGGCTGAAGGACCCCAGCACGGTGCACACTGCCGCCGGCTTCGTGATCCACGGCTTTGGCCGCCTGCCCAATGTGGGCGAAAGCTTCGAGACCGATGGCTGGCGCTTCGAGGTGCTGGATCTGGACGGCCGCCGCGTCGACAAGGTGCTGGCCACCCGGCTGCGCGGCAAGCGGCGCCAGCGCTGATCCAAAAGAAACAGCCCGGAGCAACCCGGGGGATATAATGATGGCCGGAAAAGTTGACATTTTCTGCCACCACTGAGAATTGACTAAGACCCTTGGCGCAAGCTTTAGGCATCAATGTCCGCCACG
>JBBSKJ010000131.1:0-6855 GCA_038256475.1 Micropepsales bacterium
GGAGACCGGGTGGCGCTGGTGATGCGCAATCTCCCGGAATGGCCGGTGGTGTTCATGGCGTCGCTGCTGGCGGGGGCGATCGTGGTTCCGCTCAATGCGTGGTGGAGTGGCACGGAGCTGGGTTACGGCATTCTGGATTCGGGGGCGCGCTTTGTCTTCGCCGATGGCGAGCGGCTGGCGCGGCTGAAAGACCTGCCGCCGTCAGTGGAGAAGGTTTATGTCGCCCGCGGCGAAGGCGCGATGACGCTGGAAGCTGTGATCGGGGTGGCATCAAGCTGGCAAGACCTGCCCGACGCCGTGCTGCCGGATGTGGCGCTGTCGCCGGAAGACGATGCCACCATTTTTTATACGTCCGGCACCACCGGCGCGCCCAAGGGGGCGCTGGGCACCCATCGTTCGCTGACCACCAACATTTTCGCCATGCCGTTTTCCAATGCCCGCAACGCGCTTCGCAGAGGCGATGCAGAGCCAAAAGACACGCGGCGCACCACCTTGATCACCGTGCCGTTCTTCCATGTCATCGGCAGCCTCTCCATCCTGCTGCCCAACATGGCGGCGGGTGGCACGCTGGTGCTGATGCGCAAGTTCGATCCGCAAGCCGCCTTGCGCCTGATCGAAAGCGAGCGCGTCACCGTCACTGGCGGCGTACCCGCCATCGCGCTGGCGTTGCTGGAAGAGGTGGGCGGGCACGATCTGTCGTCACTGCAATTGGTGACCTATGGCGGCGCGCCGTCGCCGGCGTCCCTGGCGGGGCGCGTCCGCAGCGATCTGGGCGCCATGCCGGGACAAGGCTGGGGCATGACCGAAACCTCGGCCACCTGCACCACCCATTCGGGAGAGGATTTCCTGAATCGGCCCGCCAGTTGCGGGCCGGTGTTGCCGGTGGGGCGGCTGAAAGTGATGCAGGGCGGCGTGGAAGCGCCGCCGGGCGTGGTGGGCGAGCTATGGGCTTTCGGACCCAACATCGTGAAGGGCTATTGGAACCGGCCTGATGCGACGGCGGAAAATTTAGAGGATGGTTGGCTGAAAACCGGCGATCTCGCCAGCCTGGACGCGGAAGGTTTTTGCACCATTCTGGACCGCAGCCACGACATGGTGATCCGCGGCGGCGAGAACATCTATTGCATCGAAGTGGAGAATATTCTCGCCGAGCATCCCGGCGTGGCCGATGTGGCGCTGGTCGGCTTGCCGCATCCGGTGCTGGGCGAGGTGCCCGCCGCGCTGGTGCAGGTCCGGCCCGGCGCACAGATAGATGCCGCCATGCTGCAGGATTTCGTCCGTGCCCGGCTGGCGGCGTTCAAGGTGCCGGTACAGGTGGTGATTTCGCGGCAGTCCTTGCCGCGCAACGCCGGCGGCAAGCTGGTCAAGAGCGAGCTGCGCAAGGTGTTCACGTCGTGAGCAGCCCCTTTTCAAAAAACCTTGTCGTCACCCACCGCATCACAATCCTGGAAAGCGAGCTTGCGGAAAGTTTCATCCGCAGCTCCGGTCCCGGCGGACAGAATGTCAACAAGGTGTCCAGCGCGGTGCAGCTGCGCTTCGATGTCCGCAATTCTCCCACCCTGACCGAAGTGGCACGCGAAGCCCTGTTGCGGGGAGGCCAGTTGACGCGCGACGGCGTGCTGGTGATCACCTCCCAGCGCTTCCGCGAACAGGACCGCAACCGCGCCGATGCCCGGGAAAAGCTGGTGGCCATCATCCGCCGGGCCGCCACGCCGCCTCCCGTGCGCCGCGCCACCAGGATTCCCAAGGCCAGCAAGAAGAAACGGCTTGAGGGCAAGAAGCACCGTGCCCGCATCAAGCAGGACCGCAGCCGGACCGATTAACCGCCCCTGTTACCGCTTGGTCACAATCGGTTGTATGATGGCCTGGATGCTTGAATCGCTTGCCTGGCTGCGCGTCAAAATCTGGCCTTTGCTGATGGGCACCATAATTGGTGGCGCGGCACTGCTGTTTGGCGGCCCCGCCATCTTCTGGGGCGCCGCGGCCTTCGCCCTGGCGGTGGGCCTGATTGTCCAGTTCACCTTCCGGGAACCGGTTCTGCGTCCGGCCGTACAAGCGCCGGACGATCCTTTGGGATTGTTGCCGCCGCAGACGCGGCTGCTGCTGGAACAGTTGCCCATGCCGGTGATGCTGCTGGACGGCTCCCAGCGGGTGCTGTTCGCCAACCAGTTCATGCGTGATGTGCTGGGACCGGGGCTGGATCGCAAGCGGGTAAGCGCGGTACTGCGCAATCCCGAAGTGCTGCTGGCGATCACCGGCGCGGGCCATGGCGAAGCCTCCAACGTGCCGTTCACGCTGCCGGTGCCGGTGGAGCGCCACTTCCAGGCCTATGCCGCGCGCGTCAGCGTCGCGCCGCCGGTCACGGTGCTGCTGCTGCACGACCTCACCATGGTCCGCCGCAGCGAGCAGATGCGCACCGACTTCATCGCCAATGCCAGCCATGAGTTGCGCACCCCGCTGGCGGCGGTGACCGGCTTCATCGACACATTGCGCGGCCATGCCAAGGATGACGAGGTGGCGCGCGAACAGTTCCTGGAAATCATGGCGACCGAGACCGCGCGCATGCGCCGGCTGATTCAGGACCTTCTGTCACTCACCCGCATCGAGATGAATGAGCATGTACCGCCCGAAGCGCGGGTGGAGCTTGACGGTGTGGTGCGCCAGGCGGTGGCGGGGCTGATGCCCCTGGCCGCCGAAGACGGCATTGCCATGGTTGTGGACTCCGTTCCCGGATTGCCGCCGGTGCTGGGCGATCATGACGAGCTGGTGCAGCTATTCCAAAATCTGGTGCACAACGCCATCAAGTATGGCCGTGAAAACGGCAAGGTGACGGTGAGCCTGGGATTGCAGGATGGGCAATTGGTTGCCGCCGTGCGCGACGAGGGCGAAGGCATCTCGCCCAACGCCATTCCCCGCCTGACCGAGCGTTTCTACCGCGAAGACGTCAAACGCTCACGCGAGCGCGGCGGCACGGGCCTGGGCCTGGCCATCGTCAAGCATATCGTCAACCGGCATCAGGGACGGCTGGGCATCGAGAGCAGACAGGGCGAAGGCAGCGTTTTCACGGTCTTTCTGCCTGTTGCTCGGGAAGAAAATGGCGAAAACCCGCCTGCCCCGGAGCCTGTCACGGAAATGTTATAAAACTGTCGCATAGCAGTGCTGAGAAGCCCGTAAGCCGGGCCTTGTACCGATCGGAAAAACCGCGATGACCGACCACACCGTCAAATCCTTCGGCGAGCAGCTTGAAACCTTGTCGGCGCTGGTGGCGCAGATGGGCGGACTGACCGAAGCGCAGCTCGCTTCCGCGATCGAAGCCATATCCCGGCGCGACAGCGCGGCGGCCGAACGCGCCGTGGGCGGCGACGCCCGCATCGACGAAATGCAGGTCCAGATCGAGGAACGCGCCCTGAAATTGCTGGCGCTGCGCCAGCCCATGGCGGTGGACCTGCGCGAGACATTGGCGGCGATCAAGACCGCCGCCGAACTGGAGCGCATCGGCGATCTGGCCAAGAACATCGCCAAGCGCGCCCTGGTGCTGAACCGCGAGCCGCCGATTCGCCTGACCCAGAGCCTGGCCCGCATGGGCAAGGCGGCGCAGAACCAGCTCAAGCAGGTGCTGGACGCCTTCTCGAACCGCAATGCCGAAGAGGCGGAAACCGTGTGGAACCGCGACGGCGAGATCGACGAGATCTACAACAGCCTGTTTCGCGAACTTCTCACCTACATGATGGAAGATCCCCGCACCATAGGGCTTTGCACCCATCTTCTGTTCGTCGCCAAGAATATCGAGCGCTGCGGCGACCATTGCACCAACATCGCCGAGGTTGTGTACCATATGGTGCGCGCCGACCATCTCGCCATCAACCGGCCCAAATCGGACACCACGTCCGAAACCGCCGTGCCGTATGAGAGTCCCGCATGAGCAAACCCACCGTTCTGGTCGCGGAAGATGAAAGCGCCCTGGTCACCCTGCTGCGCTACAATCTGGAGCGCGAAGGCTACCGGGTGCTGGAAGCGCGCGACGGCGAGGAAGCGCTGCTGGTCGCGGCCGAGGAAAAGCCCGATCTGGTGATCCTGGACTGGATGATGCCGCAACTGTCGGGCATCGAAGTCTGCCGCCGCCTGCGCAGCCGCCAGGAAACCCGCAATGTGCCGATCCTGATGCTGACGGCCCGCGGCGAGGAAACCGACCGCATTCGCGGGCTCGATACCGGCGCCGACGATTATCTCACCAAGCCCTTTTCCATGACCGAGCTTCTGGCGCGGCTGCGCGCCGTGATGCGCCGTATTCGCCCGAGTCTGGCGGAAGACGTGGTGCAGGTGGGCGATATCGAGATGGACCGCGCCGCCCACCGGGTGTGCCGCGCCTGGGTCGACGTGCATCTGGGCCCCACCGAATACCGCCTGCTCGACCACCTGATCCAGCATCCCGGCCGCGTCTTCAGCCGCGAACAGCTGCTGGATGCGGTGTGGGGCAGCGATGTCTATGTCGAAGCCCGCACCGTGGACGTGCATGTCGGACGCTTGCGCAAGGCACTGAATGTCGAAGGCGCGGCCGATCCGATCCGCACCGTGCGCTCCGCCGGCTATTCACTGGATCAAAGCGCCGTGGGCGCGACCTCCGCGGCCTGACTGCGGTGCTTTTGCGTCGTGAGTTCGTCGCGCGTGCTCACGGGCTCTAGGCCCGCTCTGCGCGACGCTCCTGCCCACGCCGCAAAATCCCTCGCAGTCCTCCCAAGTCGCCATGGGCGGCTCAAGGCCGCCCATGGCGTGTTAGAGCAATTTCCGGATCGGCTCTTCCAGCTCTTCCGGCTTGGTCTGGGGCGCATAGCGCGCCACCGGCTCGCCGTTCCGATCAATCAGGAATTTGGTGAAATTCCACTTGACCGCTTCGGTGCCCAAGAGGCCGGGCTTGGCCTGGGTGAGATACTGGAACAGCTGATGGGCATTGGCGCCCTTCACATCCACCTTGGCGAACACCGGAAACGTGACGCCGTAATTCGCGCTGCAGAACTGGCCGATCTGGGCTTCGTCGCCCGGCTCCTGCGCTCCGAACTGGTTGCAGGGAAAGCCCAGCACGGTCAGGCCGGTGGGTTCGTGCTTGCGATAGAGTTCCTCCAGCCCGGCATATTGGGGCGTGAAGCCGCATTCGCTGGCGGTGTTGACGATCAGTAGCACCCGGCCACGCCAGGTTTCCAGCGAGACTTCCTCGCCGCCTAAGGTGGCGGCGGTGTATTTGTAGATGGTCATGCAGTCACCTCAACGCTCGCGCGAGGATAACGCATCAGTCCGCCATTCGCGCCGGCAATCAGCCAGTCATACGCCCCTTGTCGGGCGCGCGGCGGGCCTGCTGCGGCTGGTAGGCCTTGCGGGCATGGGCTTCGCAATAGGGCGAGCCCTGCTTGGGGCTGTGGCCGCAGAAATGAAATTCGGTCGCGGCGGGATCGCCGATCGGCCAGCGGCACATGCGGTCGCTGATGGTCAGGACGGTGGCGTGGCTGCCGTCTTCCAGCTGCAGCGGATCTTCCTCGATCACAGCGACGGCGGGAACATGGCTGCGGATGCTGGGGGCCTTGGGCGCCATGGGCAGGCGGGGGCGTTCGCTGCGCGACGGGCTGGCGCGGCCCGCCAGGCCCAGCCGGTGAACCTTGCCGATCACGGCATTGCGGGTGACCCCGCCCAGGGCGCGGGCGATCTGGCTGGCGGAAAGCCCTTCCGTCCAAAGTGTCTTGAGCTGCTCGACCCGGTCTTCCGACCAATTTGCCTGCGTCATGGGAATCGCTCCTTGCGGGTGGGCGTCCCATATCTGGACCCCCGATCACAAGATACAGTACCCTTGGATAGCCGCCGCACAAGCGTTGCGGGTCTGCCGCCAGTCCTTGTCCACAACAAGCATAGCGGCCATGCCGGCGGGCGGCGGGGTTGTTTGACCTTGCGGGAAATCGGATAAACCGCTCTCCCTGCCGCACCGTTGTAATATTATTTCACTATCCCATCCCCAACAGGAGACCGACCGTGTTCCCGGCTTTGCTTCCCACCTACAACCGGACGGATGTCGCCTTCGTCCGTGGCGAGGGTTCCTACCTCTTCGCCGAGGATGGCAAGCGATACCTGGACTTCGGGGCGGGGATCGCGGTCAACGCCTTCGGCCATGCCAATCCCGCGCTCGTCGGCGCGCTGACGCAGCAGGCCGGGAAGCTGTGGCACACCTCGAATCTCTACCGGGTGCCGGGGCAGGAGAGCTTGTCGAAAAAGCTGGTCGACGCCACCTTTGCGGACACGGTGTTCTTCACCAATTCCGGCACCGAAGCGATCGAGCTCGCCATCAAGATGGCGCGCCGCTTTCACTTTGTGAACGGCCAGCCCGACCGCTTCCACATCGTCAGCTTTGAAGGCGCCTTTCACGGCCGCTCCATGGCCGCGATCAATGCCGGCGGAAACGAGAAATATCTCGAAGGTTTCGGTCCGCGCATGCCGGGCTTTGACCAGGTACCCCTCACTTCTGATGTGGCGCGCGATCTGGAAGCCTTGAAGAAGATTGTCGGTCCGCAAACCGCCGCCCTGATCATCGAGCCGTTGCAGGGCGAAGGCGGCGTGCGCGTGGTTGAACCCGAATTCCTGTGTGCCCTGCGCAAGCTGTGCGACGACAGCGGCATGCTGCTGATTTTTGACGAGATCCAGACCGGCGTGGGCCGCACCGGCAAGCTGTTCGCCTATGACTGGCTGGGCCTGGCGCCAGACATCATGACGGTGGCCAAGGGCATCGGCGGCGGCTTTCCGCTGGGCGCCGTGCTGGCCACGGCCGAAGCCGCCAAGGGCATGACCGTGGGCACCCATGGCACCACCTATGGCGGA
>JBBSKJ010000132.1:0-6824 GCA_038256475.1 Micropepsales bacterium
CTTCTAATCTCTTTCGCATTTGCGAACGGCTTGCGAGTGCTGTTGCTACCATGCGAGCATCCCTCAACGAAAAAAACTGAGGGGACGCACATGGACATCAAGAAGCGTGATTTTCTGCTGGCGGGCGCCGCCATCACCGCGGGCGTGGCGGCAACTGCCGCAATGGCGCAGCCGGCCGCCAGGCCGGTCAATTCCGGCAAGCAGCCGTCATCGGTCGACCGCAACTACAAGCCGCGCCGCCTGAACAAGTGCATCGAGCTGTGGGAAGACGGCCAGCCCGCCTATTACACCAGCGCCGGCATGGGCCCGGGCGTGGACCCCTACGAACAGGGCAAGCGCATGTGCAAGACCTGGGCGGATGTCATTGCCTATGACATGGAGCATGGCACCTTCGACCTGAAGGAATTGCGTGAATTCATGCGCGGGCTCAAGGACGGTGGCGGCACCGCCTCGGGCCACAGGTTTCCCACCGTGTTCGTCACCCCGCCGGTGATCGGCCTGGACGAGGCCTATGCCCGCGCCAACACCTGGGTGCTGGAGCAGATACTCTGCACCGGCGTGATGGGACTCAATCTTTGCCATGCGCGCGATCCGCGCGCGGTTGAAACCTATGCCCATATGGGCTGCCGCTATCCCTTCCTGGATACGCCCGGCATCACAGCCAAGCTGCGCATGCAGGGCCTGCGCGGCAACAGCGCCAGCTATGCGGCCGACATCTGGGGCGTGGCGGGCGGCACCTATCAGCACATCGCCGATCTTTGGCCGCTCAATCCGCGCGGCGAGCTGATCTTTGGCGTGAAGATCGAAGACACCTACGCCAACAAGAACATGAACCTGACCCTGGCAATTCCGGGCGTGGCCTTCGCGGAATGGGGTCCGGGCGACAACAATCTGTGGCTCAATGGCTATAACAGCGTCGCCGATGGCGGCCTGTCGGGCCATCCGGTGGTGCGCGACGCACAGGGCCGCGTGGTGGAAGATGTTACGGCTTTGCCCAACATGGTGGCGGTGCGCCAGCAGGTTCTGGACCAGTGCAAAAAGAACAACGTCAAGTTCCTCAACGCCGCCGAGACCGATCCCGGCCACAACAATGTGGTGCAGCAGATCAAGGATGGAACGATGCTGGTTTCGACGGGGCCGCAAGGTGAAGCCGTCGCCATCATGGGGCGCGAGTTCACCAAAAGACGGATGCCGGTCTGATCAGCATTGTATGAGACGATGGCGCGGTGGCTTCTGTCACCGCGCCCTTTGCTTTAGGCTATGGCGATGGATGAGTTCGGGATCATCGCCAAGTATTTCGCGCCGCTGGCAGGCGAGGGGGCTTTCGGGCTCAAGGATGACGCCGCTGTCGTGCCGCAGCGTCCCGGCCATGACCTGGTGGTGACCACCGACAGCATCACCGAAGGCGTGGATTTCTTCGGCTTCGATCCGTCGCCCAGCATCGCGCGCAAGGCGCTGCGGGTGAATTTTTCCGACCTCGCCGCCAAGGGCGCGGTGCCGGCGCATTATCTCTTGAACCTGTCGCTGCCGCACACGATCACGCCCGACTGGCTGGCAGGTTTCGCGCAAGGCCTGGCGGCAGACCAGGCGGAATATGGCGTCACCTTGCTGGGCGGCGATACCGGCGCCACCGATGGCCCACTGTCCATCGCGGTGGCCGCTTTCGGTTTTGTGCCTGCTGGAAAAATGGTCCGGCGCAGCGGCGCGCGCGTTGGCGACCATGTCTATGTCACCGGCAGCATTGGCGAGTCCGGCGGCGGCCTCGCCATCTTCCGCCGCGAGGTTCACAGCCTGTCGGATGCCGATCGTGACAGTTTGATCACCCGCTATCGCGTGCCCGAGCCGCCGGTGGGATTTGCAACCGTCTTGCGCGACATCGCCCATGCCAGTGTCGATGTCTCCGACGGACTGATCGCGGATCTGGGCCACATCGCTGCCGCTTCCGGCGTGCGCGTTGTGGTGGAAGGCGAGCGCGTGCCGCTCTCCGCACCGCTCAAGGCGCTGTGGGGCGAGAATGCGCTGCAACGCGCCGTAGCGGCAGGCGACGACTACCAGATCGCTTTTACCGCGCCGCCGGGACAGCAAGGGCCGTTCACACAAATTGGCCGGGTCGAAGGCGGCCAGGGCGTCAGCCTCACGTCAAGCGGGGCGGAAATAGCGCTTCCCAGTCGGGGCTACCGGCACTTTTAGCATTAAAACCTGCATGGAAGATCGTGCGGATTGAAATTGGACGTCCATCCGCGTTATCCCTTTTGGACTGGGGCCGGGTTTGTGGGGGCGTTTCGATGATCAAGATGGCTGTGAGCGGCGTTATCGCATGGCTGCTGCTGGGCGGCGCTGCCTTGGCGCAAAGCACCGCGGAGCTTTTCCCGAGCGCGGATTCGGCTGCGCAAAGTTCAGTGAAACTCACGACAGTCATCATGGCGCTTCCGGCCGGCGATGAATGGTTAACTATGGCGGATAGTGGATCGCTCTGCCTAACGACACGTCGCACGGAAACCTGGTCGGGCGGCCGCGAGCGGCAGGAGCTTCCGCCGTATTCGGCTGCTTTCAAGACCGAACTGGAACGCGCGGGCTACAAGGTCGTCACGCCGGGTGAGGACAATCTGTTCGACCAGTCAGCCGGCGTATCGGACTATGAGGCCGCCGCGGTGATTTCCGCCGCGCGTATCAAAGGTTGCGTGAGTTCGGGCTGGATATGGAGCAATGGCGATATCAGCGGCGAGGGCACGCTCAAGATCGACTGGCAGGTATATTCGCGTATCCGAAAGCAGGTGGTGGCGCGTGTCAGCACAACGGGCGGCGCCAAACTGGAAAGTGGTGTCCCGGGGGGCGCGGTGAAACTGCTGGCGGATTCCTTTGCCAGCAACGTGCGCGAGCTGGCCGCCAACGCCAGTTTTCGCGAAGCGTTGAGTGGTCCAAAGACCTTGGCGCAAGGACCTTTGCTGCCAGGCCAGCATAGCAAGATCAATCTGGCCGGTAATTTGAAAGCGCCGGCGCGCCCAATCGCCGATGCGGTGGGAAGCGTCGTCACACTTCAGGTCGGCAGCGCCAGCGGGTCGGGCGTGCTGGTTTCGGACGACGGCTATCTTCTGACCAATGCCCATGTGGTCGGCGACGCCAAGGAAATCCGGGTGCGCTGGTCCGACCGTATCGAAACCATCGCGCAAGTCGTGCGGGTCGCGAAAGACCGCGATATCGCCCTGGTCAAGACCGATGCGCGCGACCGCATCCCGCTGGCCCTCAAGCGGGGCGCCGTCAGTCCTGGCCAGCGCGTCTATGCCATCGGCACGCCGCTAGACAAGACCTTCCAGGGCACGGTCAGCAGCGGCATCGTCTCGGCCAACCGCATTATCGACGGCCTGCGCTACATCCAAAGCGACACGAACATCTTGCCGGGATCGAGCGGCGGCGCGCTGCTGGATGAAACGGGCGCGGTGATCGGCATCGCGGTGTCTGGCTATCAGAAAGACGGTCAGGCAGTGGGGCTGAACATGTTCATTCCCATCGGTGACGCCATGGATTTCCTGTCGCTGGAGCGGCAATAAACGCGTCTTAACCACTCGCTAACCTTGTTTTGCGAGCCTCTTGCCATGCGCAAGATGGCTCTTTTGGCGTTTCTGGCGATGGCAGCTCCTGCCATGGCGGCGGACCCACCCGCAAAGGGCGATCCCAGCCACGCGCCCCAGAAGGGCGGCAAGCCCGGCACCAATGTCGACATGCCGTATCTGATGGCGCCGTTGACCAACGCCGATGGCAAACTGATCGGCTACGCCTACATCTCCTCGCGCCTGACCGCATCTTCCGAAGGCGTCCTCGCCGATGTGCGCGAGAAGCTGCCTTTCATCCAGGACCTGCTGGTGCGCAACGTCAACAGCCTTACAGTCTCCACGCCGGACGATCCGGAGAAGGTGGACATTGCCGGTGTCGAAGCGCGCCTGCTGGCTGATGCCCGCAAGGTGATGGGCGCGGGCAAGGTGAAGCAGATCATCGTCTGCACCGTGCAAATTGCCGAGCTGCGTCCCAAGCAAACCCCCGCGTTGCACACCCCGGCGGACGCAGCGCCCGCCCATGGTGCGCCGCCTCCAAAGAATCCCGTCAAATCCCGCTGCGAAAGCTGACTTTTCGTCGGCCCCATCTCAAAAACTTCGTAAAGCGGCGGGTTGCCTAGCCATTGGGCTTTTGGCAGTCTTTGCCCGCCCTTGAAGCGGCGAGTCCCATCAGCCTCCACGATGGGACACCGGCCATGGGGATCGGCTTGCAGCCCATCCTCACATTCGATGGGGAAGGCTTAAGCCGACCCGCATACGAACATCTCTGAGGGGACAATAATGGAATTGAATCTGATTTTGGCCAGTGGCGTGCTGGCGCTGCTGTATGGCCTATGGACCATCCGCGCGGTGCTGAGCCTTCCGGCCGGCAACGACCGGATGCAGGAAATCGCCGCCGCCATCCAGGAAGGGGCCGCAGCCTATCTCAACCGCCAGTACACGACCATCGCCATTGTCGGCGCGGTGATCTTCGCGCTGGCCTGGATATTCCTCGGCTGGCAGGTCGCTTTGGGTTTTTTCATCGGTGCGGCACTGTCGGGCGCCACCGGCTATATCGGCATGTATGTTTCGGTCCGCGCCAATGTGCGCACCACCGAAGCGGCGCGCAGCGGACTGGCCGCCGGTCTTTCGGTAGCATTCCGCGCCGGCGCCGTCACCGGCATGCTAGTGGTGGGCCTGGGCCTGTTGGCCGTCGCCGGTTACTATGCGGTGCTGACCTGGGGCTTCGGCCTTTCGCTGGAGAATTCGGTCGACAATCGCGTCATCGTGGACTCGCTGGTGGGCCTGGGCTTCGGCGCCTCGCTGATCTCCATCTTCGCCCGTCTGGGCGGCGGCATCTTCACCAAGGGCGCCGATGTCGGCGGCGACATGGTCGGCAAGGTCGAGGCGGGCATTCCCGAAGATGACCCCCGCAACCCCGCCACCATCGCCGACAATGTCGGCGACAATGTCGGCGACTGCGCCGGCATGGCGGCCGACCTGTTCGAGACCTTCGCGGTGACCACCGTGGCCACCATGGTGCTGGCTTCGATCTACTTCACCGGCGACCTCAAGGCGCAGCTGATGCTCTTTCCGCTGGCGATTGCCGCCATGAGCATCGTGACCTCGATCATCGGCACCTTCTTCGTGCGGCTGGGCAAGTCCAACAACATCATGGGCGCGCTCTACAAGGGCGTGATCGCCACGGTGGTTCTGTCGCTGATCGGCCTATGGCCGCTCACCAGCTATATGCTGGGCGGCATGGACACCGAGATCGTCAGCGGCGGCGTCGCCTATACCGGCGCCACCCTGTTCTGGTGCGGCGTGGTCGGCCTGGCCGTCACCGGCGCCCTGATCTGGATCACGGAATATTATACCGGCACCAACTTCCGCCCCGTGCAGTCCATCGCCAAATCCTCGGTCACCGGTCATGGCACCAATGTGATCCAGGGCCTGGCGGTCAGCATGGAATCCACCGCGCTTCCCGCGCTGGTCATCTGTGTCGGCATCGTCGTGACCTATATGCTGGCCGGCCTGTTCGGCATCGCCATCGCGGTGTCGACCATGCTGTCGCTGGCGGGCATGGTCGTGGCGCTGGATGCCTTCGGTCCCGTCACCGACAATGCCGGCGGCATCGCCGAAATGTCGGGTCTTGAGGGCGATGTCCGCAAGACCACCGACGCGCTGGACGCGGTCGGCAACACCACCAAGGCTGTGACCAAGGGCTATGCCATTGGTTCCGCAGGCCTTGGCGCACTGGTGCTGTTCGCGGCCTATACCGAGGACCTGAAGCACTTTACGGCGCAGGGCACCGGCTTCTTCGCCGGGCTTGAACTGCCGACCTTCAGTCTTGCCGATCCCTGGGTTGTGGTCGGCCTGTTCTTTGGCGGGTTGCTGCCCTACCTGTTCGGCGGCATGGCCATGACGGCGGTGGGCCGCGCGGCCGGCGCGGTGGTCGAGGAAGTGCGCAAGCAGTTCCGCGAAATGCCGGGCATCATGCAGGGCACGCAGAAACCCAACTATGCCCGCGCCGTCGACCTGCTGACCAAGGCCGCCATCAAGGAGATGGTGATCCCCAGCATGCTGCCGGTGTTTTCGCCGATCGTGCTGTTCGTGCTGGTCAATCTTATTGCCGGCCCCACTGCGGCCTTCAACGCGCTGGGCGCCATGCTGATGGGCGTGATCGTCACGGGCCTGTTCGTGGCCATCTCGATGACCTCGGGTGGCGGCGCCTGGGACAATGCCAAAAAGTACATCGAGGACGGCCATCATGGCGGCAAGGGCAGCGAAGCCCACAAGGCCGCGGTGACGGGTGACACGGTGGGTGACCCCTACAAGGACACCGCCGGTCCGGCCGTCAATCCGATGATCAAGATCACCAATATCGTGGCGCTGCTGCTGCTGGCAGTCCTCGCCCATATGTGATCGGGGCAGGTGACGAAAAAGGCGCGGGGCGCAATTCCCGCGCCTTTTTTATGCGGATTTATTTGTTTAGAATAATTCTAAACTACTTGACGCCCCTGTTATAGCTGGCTAGCTTTCCCGCAGATCACATAGGCGAGGGAAATGCATGGAAAGCGAACGCAAATGCCCGGTGAACCATTCGCGCGGACGCATGAACCGCGACTGGTGGCCCAACCAGCTCAACCTCGGTGGCCTGCACCAGAACTCGCCCAAATCCGATCCCATGGGGCCGGATTTCGATTACGCGAAGGAATTTGAAAGCCTCGACCTGGATGCCGTGATCAGGGACCTGCATGTGCTGATGACGGATTCGCAGGAATGGTGGCCGGC
>JBBSKJ010000133.1:0-6758 GCA_038256475.1 Micropepsales bacterium
CAGGTGCCGAGTTTGGCGCATTCTTCTATAATGTACTGAACGATGCCGGGGAAAGTTATACGCTGTATACGCTTTCAGGAGTGCCTAGAGAGGCATTCTCAAAATTCCCGATGCCCCGCAATACCGCGATCTTTGCACCGACCTTTGCCGGTGAAGGCACGGTTCGCTCCGATGATATTCTCAAAGACCCTCGATATGGCCATAACGCCCCTCACAAAGGGATGCCAGAAGGTCATTTGCCAGTCAGAAGTTATCTCGCGGTGCCAGTGCGCTCCCGTACAGGCGAAGTTCTCGGCGGGCTTTTTTTCGGACATCCCCAGCCTGGGGTTTTTGGACCGCGCGCAGAAAAACTGATGACTGGTCTCGCGGGGCAGGCCAGCATTGCTATAGATAACGCCCGCTTGTTCGACGCGTCTCAGAAGGAAATCGCACAGAGAAAGTCCGCCGAGGAGGACCTGGTGCGACTTAACCTCACCCTGGAAGAGCGGATCGCGGAAGAAGTTGCCCAACGGGGAACAGCAGAGGAACGCTTCCGCCTACTCATCCAGAGCGTAACTGATTACGCAATTTATATGTTGGACACTGATGGGCGTGTCAGCAGCTGGAACCCAGGGGCTGAGCGGTTCAAGGGTTACTCCGCAGGCGAGATCATTGGCGAGCACTTCTCGCGTTTTTACACTGAAGAGGATAAGGAGGTAGACACTCCCCGGACCGCACTTGAGACAGCGGAGCGTGAAGGACGCTTCGAGGCGGAGGGCTGGCGGGTGCGTAAGGATGGTTCTCGGTTCTGGGCCAGCGTAATTATCGACCCCGTCCGAACAGAGGATGGGCGCTTAATCGGTTTTGCCAAGGTTACTCGCGATCTGACCGAGAAGCGCGAAACCGAGGAAAGGCTGCGTCAGTCGCAGAAAATGGAAGCGGTCGGCCAACTCACGGGAGGCCTGGCGCACGACTTCAACAATCTCCTGGCCGGCATTAGCGGCAGCATGGAGATGATGCAGGTCCGCCTGGCGCAAGGCCGCGCTCAAGAAGTCGATCGCTACTTTATGGCAGCCCAAGGCGCTCTTAAGCGAGCTGCTGCTCTCACACACCGTCTCTTGGCCTTCTCCCGGCGCCAAACACTTGACCCACGCCCAACCAGCACCAACCGACTTCTCAGTGGACTTGAGGAATTGGTGCGGCGGACTGTGGGTCCGAGCATTGAGGTCGAGGTTGTTTTGGCTAGCGGCGCTTGGCCGGTCCTGGTCGATGCTAACCAACTTGAGAATGCGATTTTGAACCTTTGCATCAACGCTCGCGATGCGATGACCAATGGCGGGAAGCTGACGATAGAGTCGGCGAACAAGTGGGTGGATGAGCGCGCGGCACGCCAGCATGATCTGCCCGAGGGGCAATATGTTTCGATTTGTGTGACGGACACTGGCACTGGTATGTCCCCGGACGTCATTGCCAAGGCGTTCGAGCCATTCTTCACCACAAAGCCGCTGGGTGAGGGCACTGGGCTCGGGCTTTCGATGGTCTACGGGTTCGCGCGTCAATCGGGTGGTCAGGTCAGGATTTATTCAGAGGTGGGTCAAGGAACCACCATGTGCATCTACCTGCCTCGACACAATGAAGATGCCACGGCGGATGACGAGCCAGAAATTTCGTCGCGTTCCCAGTCTACTGGCGAGGGCGAAGTGGTCCTGGTTATCGACGACGAGCCCACAATTCGCATGTTGATCGGAGAACTGCTGGCGGACGCAGGTTACGCGGTGATCGAGGCTCCGGACGGACCAGCTGGCCTCAAGGTGCTGGAGTCTAATGCCAGAATTGACTTGCTAATAACCGATGTTGGCCTCCCGGGCGGGATGAATGGCCGACAGGTGGCAGACGCGGCGCGTGTAAGTCGGCCGAATCTCAAAGTCCTGTTCATTACGGGCTATGCGGAAAACGCGGTGGTCGGCAAAGGCCGCCTCGAAAAAGGGATGTTTGTCGCTACCAAGCCATTCAACATGGACGCGCTCGCTGCGCGAATCCGAGATATCATAAAACAGTAAGTCCCCTAGCGCGTCCGGGGGTTTGAGTGAGTTCGACGCCCCACAGCGGCCCTCCCAGAGGATTGTTTCCCCACGGTGGTCATCAAGCGGTGGCTGAGCCTGTCGAATATCGGCGCAGTTAACGCAACACTAATGAAAACTCGCCTAATAACTTGTTTTTAAAGAAAAGTTTTTGAACATGCCGGAACGGAAAGCAAGCTTCGCTGTTATCTGCCTTAGAAGCGGGGGCAAAGATGCAACACCAAAAACTCACCGATCAGCCGGTCCCGACTCGCGTCCTTGTTGTGGAAGATGAGTCCTTGGTACGCCTCGTCGTTAGCGAAGTTCTCGAGAATGCTGGATTTAAAGTGCTCAAGGCGTGTAGCGGAGACGAAGCGCTACGCCTTCTCAAACGGTATCATATCGATATCGTATTTACCGACGTGCGTATGCCCGGCGCGACTGACGGCTTCGCGCTGGCGGATTGGGTGCACAAAAATTATCCCTCAGTTCCTGTTTTCCTAGCGTCCGGAGATGTAGGACCGCAACACGAGGCTCGAATTCATATGGAGCCAAACTTCCTCGCCAAGCCCTACAACTTGGATGTGCTGGCTGATCGCCTTCGCAAAGCTGCAGCCGAGCACCAACACGTCGCTGCTTAGGGCGCAAAAGCGGACATTGCCGGTCATGGGATAGAGCGCTGACCCGCAGGCCGCTTTCGCGCCACGGCTTCATGCCGTCGTCCAGCACTGTGGCATGGGTGTAGCCCAGTTCGCGCAAGGTTACCGCCGCCAGAAGTTGAGATTTGGCCGAACGCGCACGCGGTCGGGGCGGATGTCAGCGCCGGCGCGGCGGGTTTATGCCTGCATCCATCACCAGCCGGGTCAGCAGATAAAGACGCGGCACCACGCTGTTCAGATCGACCCATTCATTGTCGGTGTGGAAGTCCCCGCCAACCCAGCCGAGCCCATCCAGCGCCGGTGTACCGACCGATTGCGCCACCGCCGATTCCGAAGCCCCGCCACTTCCGGATGCGCCAATGGTCTTGCCGAGCTCGGCATAGATGGACCTGGCGCGGGCGGCCAGGGCGTCCACATCCTCATTCTGGATCAGCGGCGGCAGGCCCGAATCCAGATAAATGGTCACGCTGGTATCGGGCACGGTGGTCACCTTGGCGGCGGCGCGGAAGCGCGACACGATCTGTTCCAGGTCCGGCGGATTGCGGTAGCGGGCGCTGAAGATCGCTTCCGCTGTGTCGGGAATGATGTTGGTGCGCTCGCCCGCTTTTATCACGGTCAGGTTGACGGTGGTGCCGTCGCCGGTGAGGGGGAAGGCGCCCGCCAATGAATTCAGCTGATGAATTAACTCCAGCGCGGCATTGCGGCCGTCCTGGGGCGCCACGCCGGCATGGGCGGCGCGGCCTGTGACCCGGATATGGACGCGCGCCGAGCCCTTGCGCCACACGGTCAGATTGTCCGGCGGATCGCCCGGCTCCGCATTGAATTCCACATCATGCTGCGCGGCGAGGCTCTTGATCAGCTTGGTGGAGCCGGGCGAGCCGCGTTCCTCGCTGGTGTCCAGCAGCAGGGTTATGGTGGCAAAATCCTTGAAGCCCACATCGTGCAGGACTTTCAGTGCCATGATGGCGTTGACCACGCCGGCCTTTTCGTCGCTGACACCGGGCCCGTAAGCCCGCATCCCTGCGATCCGGAACGGCCGCTTGGCCGCCACGCCCGGGCCGAACACGGTGTCGACATGGGCAATCAAAAGGATGCGGCCCTTGCCGGTGCCGCGAAAGGTTGCCACCAGATTGTCCGGCAAGCCGGGGACTTCCGCCGGCTCGCGGCGCACCTGCGCCCCCATCGCTGTCAGGCGGGGCGTCAGCACATCCAGCACGCGATTGCCGCCGGCAATGTCACCCGTGCCGGAATCGATGTTGACGATCTCTTTCAGCAGATCGATGGCGGGGGCGCGGTTGGCCTCAACGGCCGCATAGACGCGATCGTCCCGCCCAGAGGGAGTCTGGGCCTGCGCCGTGAGGCCGAGGCTCATGGCCAGCGCAAAAATACCAAAGCCCTTCGCGAGCATCTTGTGGTTCATAAAATCTCCCTCATCCGGCGCGAGGCTAGCAGAATTGGGCCGCATTCGCGCAAGCGGGCACGGAAGACGCGGTCGTGTTTCAGCGCATATTCCCGCCGCATGGCGCCTTTGCGGGTGCGGTGTTTTTCGGCATAGACCAGCGCCCAGGCCCGCCCGCGCGTGCTCTTGGCGCCTTTTGGTGCGCCGTTATGCTCGGCCAGGCGCCGCTCCAGGTCCAGCGTCCAGCCGACATAGGTGATGGTGCGGCCGTCGGCCCTTTGCGCCGCCAAGATGTAAACAAAGGAAGGCATGGCGCCAGCATAGCGCGAAATCATCCGGCCGCGGAGCAATTGACAGGTCCGCCGTCTGTTGCGGTAGTGCGGCATGGACCCTGAATCCCTGATTCGGCGCGTATGTGATGCTGCCTTTGTGGCGCTGCTGGCAGGCGCCGTGGCGACGGGCGGCAGCGCCGCGCTGGCCGGACTTCCCAAGTTCATGGAAGCCGCGCTGCCCGGCATGGCGGCCCATGCCCGGCCCGACGAGGGCGCGCGCAGTCAGACCCGGTTCGTGCTGGCGGAAGGCTTTGCCGAAAGCCGGTATGCGCCGCAGGTGCTTTATCCCGTCACCGCAAAGCCGTTTCCCGACTGGCTGACGCGCCCGCCCGCCCCGCCGCGCCGTCCGGTGATGGCCCCAGTGATCGCCATCGTGATCGACGATCTGGGCGAGGATCTGGCCGGCACCGACCGCGCCATGATGCTGCCCAAGGAAGTGGCGCTGTCCTTTTTGCCATACCCTGAGACCACGCCCTTCCTGGCGGAGGCTGCCGCCAAGCGCGGCCATCTGATCCTGGCGCATGTGCCGATGCAGCCGCTGTCGGGCAGTACGCATGCACCCATGACGCTAAACCCCGATATGACGGCGGACGAGATCACCCGCCGCCTGAACTGGAATCTGACGCGGGTGCCCGGCATTGTCGGCATCAACAATCATGAAGGCAGTCGCTTCACCGCCGATGCCGCCAGCCTGACGCCGGTAATGGCGGCCTTGAAATCCAAGGGGCTGTTCTTTTTCGATTCCCGCACCTCGCCCGGCAGTCGGGCCGAGTGGGTGGCCGCCGATATGGGCGTGATGAGCGCGGGCCGCGACATTTTTCTGGATGACGTGCCGGGCGAGGCCGAAGTCGCCGCGCAGCTCAAGGCGCTGGTGCGCGAGGCCAAGCGCACCGGCGTCGCCATCGCCATCGGCCATCCCCGCGACGCCACGCTGACTTTGTTGAAGAAATTTCTGGCTCAGGATCACGGTGTCACGCTGGTGCCGCTGGACGAGGCGATGCGGCTGAAGGCGCCCCGGACGATATTGGCCGCGCGCTGACTACTGGCCCTTTTTCGCGGCGGAGGCGAAGCGCACGGCTTCCTCGGCGGCGGCGAACAGGGCGCGGGATTTGTTGATGGTCTCCTGGTATTCGGACTCCGCCACGCTGTCGGCGACCACGCCGCCGCCCGCCTGCACATACATGGTGCCATCCTTGACCAGCGCGGTGCGCAGCACGATGCAGGTGTCCATCGAGCCGTCGGCGGCGAAATAGCCCACCGCGCCCGCATAGGCCGCGCCGCGCTTTTCCTTTTCGAACTCGTCGATGATTTCCATGGCGCGGATTTTGGGTGCGCCGGTCAGGGTGCCGGCGGGAAGACCCGCGGCCAGTGCATCGACCGCGTCCAGCCCGTCGCGGATTTCGCCTTCGACGTTGGACACCAGATGCATCACATGGCTGTAGCGCTCGATGAAGAAACTGTCCGTCACCTTCACCGCGCCGGTCTTGGCGACGCGGCCGACATCGTTGCGGCCCAGATCCACCAGCATCAGATGTTCGGCCCGTTCCTTGGGGTCGTTCATCAGATCTTCGCCTAACGCCTTGTCTTCTTCCGGTGTCTTGCCGCGCCAGCGCGTGCCGGCGATGGGGCGGATGGTGACCTTGTTGTCGCGCAGCCGCACCAGCACTTCCGGGCTGGAGCCGACGATCTGGAAACCCGGCATCGCCAGATAATAAAGATAGGGCGAGGGGTTCAGGCGGCGCAGCGCGCGATACAGCGAGAAAGGCGGCAGGGCGAAGGGGCGGCGGAAGCGCTGGCTGGGCACCACCTGAAACACATCGCCGGCGGCGATATATTCCTTGGCCCGCGCCACCACATCGAAATACTCGTCCTTCGTCATGTTGGATTCGACCGGAACGCCGGTCGGCAGGTTGGCCGGCACCTCGGCGCTTGGTGGGGCAGGGCTTTCCAGACTGGCCACCGCTTCATCCAGCCGGGCGGTGGCGCGCGCATGGGCGGACTTTGCATCCACCTTGGGGTCGGGCCAGACCGGCGTGATCAGGATGATCTCGTCCTTCACGCTGTCGAAGATGGCGGTGATGGTGGGCCGCAGCAGGATGGCGTCCGGCAGACCCAGCGTGTCCGGCGGCGGATTGGGCAGGTCTTCGACCTGACGGGCCATGTCATAGCCCAGATAGCCGAACAGGCCGGTCGCCATCGGCGGCAGACCCTGCGGCAGGGTCAGGCGTATCTCTTTGGTCAGCGCGCGCAGGCTTTCCAGCGGCCTGGCGCTTTGCGGCACAAAGGTGTTGGGGTCGTTCAAGGCGGCGCGGTTGATCTCGGCCTTGCC
>JBBSKJ010000134.1:0-6660 GCA_038256475.1 Micropepsales bacterium
AAATCGGGTGGATGAATGTCATAGCCGCCGCCAAAGCTCTTAATCAGAAGGCTGCCCGCGAAAAGTGGTTTCACTTTTGCGATCCCAGCTTGGCGTTCAGCGATCCCTGCTATGAGCAGCTTCTCGATTTGTGGCGCAGCAAGGCCGGCGATCGGCCGATGCCGAAACGCTCCGATATCTCGCCGCGGGATCTGAAGGATGTGTTGCGCCATCTCCTGGTTCTGGAACGGGTGGAGCAGGAACCTTCGCGTTATCGCGTGCGTCTGATCGGCACGGGCCTGACAAGCCTGGCCGGCGACCGCACCGGCAAGATGATTGACGAAATCGTGCCGCCTGAACATCTGCCGCGCTGGATCGAATGCTGTGACCTGATTTTGGATGGAGGTAAGCCGATGCGTTTCCTGGGACGCGTTCATCTCGAGGGACGCGAATATCTCGACGCTGAAAATCTGTATGTGCCGCTGGCCAACGACAATGACGTTCCCACCTTCGCGATGGCGCTCTGCCGTTACACGCCACGCCGCACGTATGACGAAGAAACCTGGGAAAACCAAATCGCTTCGATACCCGGCGGTCTCTTCTAAAAGACACCGGCAGGCCACGCGCGAACTGCTGGCTTGGGCCGCGCGGATTTGTTCCTTTACTTACGGTCTCATGGCATAACCCGTTGAGGAAATATCCAGGGGGCCGTCATGCGCGCATCTGCTTCGCCGGTTTATTATGGCTGGTTCGTTCTGGCGGCCTCGGCGGTGTGCGAGTTGCTGGCACAAGGCGCCACCAGCTATGCAGCCGGTCTGTTCGTCCTGCCGCTGCAGGCGGAATTCCATATTTCGCGGGCTGATGCCAACAGTTCCATCCTGATCCTGTTTCTTGGCGCGGCGTTGGCCGCACCGCTGGTGGGGAAGTTGCTCGACCGCTATCCCATCCGGCTGGTAGTGACGCTGGGCGCCCTTGTCTTCAGTGGCGCCCTGGCGGTCATCGCAATGACCTCTTCCTTGTGGGTGATGGTGCTGGCCCTGCTTCTGCCGGGTGCCATCGGTTTCATGGCCATCGGTCCTCTGACCACCTCAACCCTGGCGGCGCGCTGGTTTTTCAGGCGCCGAGGACTTGCGCTTGGCATTGCCGCCGTCGCCACCTCGGGCGGCGGGCTGGTGGTGGTGCCGCTCCTCAGTCAGGCCATTCAGAATTATGGCTGGCGCACCGCGCTGCTCTACGAGGCCGCCATTATCGCAGCCATCATCATCGCGCTGACCCTGCTGGTGTTGCGCGACAATCCTTTCAAGGCGGGCCTTGGCGACCATGCCGAAAATCAGGGTCGTCCGGCGCAGACCAGCGGGCCAAAGTCCGCACCCCGCTGGACCGAGATTCTGTCCCGCCGCGCCTTCTGGGTTCCCAGCCTGGCCCTGGCCAATATTTCCGGCACCTGTCAGGCGATTGTAATGACGATCGTTCCTTATGGTGTTCAGCTTGGCGCAACCGTCACGGCGGCGGCGCTGATCATCTCCGCCTTTGCCATTTCAGCGGCCCTCACCAAAGTGCTGGCCGGCTTTCTGGCCGATCATGTAAATCCCCGCTGGCTTCTTGTCGCCGCCACCGCGTTCATGATTGCGGCGCAACTGCTGTTGTGGCTGGTGCCGAATTACCATGCACTGCTGATCGGTAGTTGCCTGGCGGGCGCCGCGCTGGGCTTTGCCCTGCCCACGGCGGCGGGCCTGATCGCGGCCGGTTTCGGATCGGCGGCTTTCGGCGCCGCCATGGGCTGGACCTATGCCATGGTCCTGGCCTTTGCCATCCTGGCCAGCCGATTCATCGGCTCGGTATTCGACATGACGCACAGCTATATTCCCGCCTTCGTGACATTCCTGGTTTTGACGGCCTGTGTGCTGGTGGTCATGCTGCTGTTCTCGCCCAGGGACAACAGGTAGACCGCATGACGGTGTTGGCGTTGCTGATTGCCGATCTCGAAAGCCGGGGCATCATCCTGTCGCTGGTGGATGGCGAAATCCGCTATCGCTCGCCCAAAAATGCCCTGACCGATTCCGACCGGGAAGGCCTTCGCAGTCGCCGCGAGGAAATCACCGTCTGGCTGGCGGCGCGGGAGGCCGCCCGGGCGCTCAAGCGCACCAGGGGCGCCGAGGGACCTCTGACCGTTTCGGTGGCGCAGGAGATGTGGTGGCGCTTTGCCGGCGGCGCCCAGGAAGGAAAGCCCATCGCGCTCAATATCGGCATGGTGGGGCAGTTCCGCGCTGCGCCCGAGGCGGTGACCGCCGCCGTCCGTCAGGTGATTGCGCGCTATGATGCGCTGCGCGTGTCGTTCCGGGCGGAGGGCGAGATTCTGCATCCCTTGCTCAACCCCGTTGATGACCTGGACGTGGAACAGGAAGATTTCCGCGCACTAAGCGCAGATGCGGCACAGGAGGCGGCCAGTGCCAGCGCCCGGGAATTCTGCGCCCGCGTCAATCTCATCGAAGGGACCTGGCTGACCCGCGCCAAGGTGATGGCCCTGCCGGATGGCCAGGCGATGGCCGCGATTTCCTCCGCCCACATGATCGCCGATGCCGGCACCCGCAATATCGTCATCGATGAAATCCGCGATCTGCTGGAACACGGTGTGCCGCGCGCCGCGCCGTCGGTCAGCTTCAATGCCTATTCGCTGGCCGAGCGCGAACTGCTGGCGGGCCAGCAGGGTGCGGCGCTGATCGATTACTGGCGCGGCTGGTATGACGCACAGCCGGTCATGACATCGCCGTCCGATGGAATGCCCATGCTGTGGGGCAATGGCCTCCGCACGGTGCGCAATTTCACCATTCCCGCGCCCGTGCTGGACAGGGTGCGGGCCCGGGCCGAAGCGCTGAAGGTGACGCCTTTTCTGGTCTGCCTGACGATATTCTCCCTGGCCATGGCGCGCTGGTCGGGCGTGGAGCGCTTTCCCGTCCGTGTGCTGGGCGACAAGCGCACCGCGCTGGATCTCGCCAACACCGTGGGCCTGATGTTCTGCGCCGATGCGGTCGAAATCCACGCGCCGGCCGCACAGGCGTTCGAAGAAACGCTCTGCGGCATCATGGCGTCCTATGACGCATCCCTGGCCTCGCGCATCCCGACCCTGCATTTCTGGGCGCCGTATTGCGTGCGGCCCGGCATAGAAGTGCGCGATTTTCCCAACAGGATTCCGGCGGTGTTCAATTACTATTCCGTCGGCACGGCGCGCGAGAAGGCGCAGAAGAAGACCGCGACGGATAAAGCCGCCGTCTGGCCCCCCCAGATCGTCAAGCTGGATCAGGTCTGGCCGCGGCGCAGTTCGCCGGTCTTCCTGCACCTGATCGACAATGGCGACGAACTGAATGCTTCGCTGCATTTCTACCAGAATGTCGTCAGCGAGAAGGATCAGGAATCCTTTGTCGGCCGGCTGTTCCAGACCTTCGGCGAAACGGTCGGCGTTTGAGGACCCAGACGCAGAGCCTGGTGTCGCGCCTTCTGGCGCCGGGCATGGCGGGCAGCGAGATCAACGATGCCGGCCAGCCGGTGGCGCTTGCGCCCGCAGAAGCGATCCTGGTGGCGAAAGCTGCCGAAAAACGCCGGCGCGACTTCGCCCTGGGGCGCTTCTGCGCCCATGCGGCGCTGGCCCAGCTTGGCGGCGACAGCGACCCGATCGGGCAAAGCGGGGATGGCGCGCCGCGCTGGCCGGCGCAATTTTGCGGCAGCATCACCCACACCGCGGGCTATGCCGCGGCGCTGGCGGCGCGGCGCGACGCTTTTCTCAGCCTGGGGCTGGATGCCGAACGGCTGGGCGGGGTCACGGCCAAACTGTGGCCGAGGCTTTTCGATGCCGGGGAGTGCGCCATGCTGACGGCATTGGCGGCGCAGCCGCAGATGCGCGCCGCCACCATCCTGTTCAGCGGCAAGGAAGCCAGCTTCAAGGCCTGGAGTCCGCTGGGCGCAAAGGCGCTTTCCTTCCGGGACATTCACATTGAGCTGAATGATCAAGACGGCTTCGACGCCATTTCGGCGGCGGGTGCGTTGCAAGGCCGGTTCGCGATGCGCGGCGATCTGGTTCTTACAGCGGCATTTATACCGGCGCGCTAGATCTTGCCCCATTCCTCGCTGGGCGCGGTCAGGGATTCCACGTGCCCGGCAAATGCCCCGAGGGTGGGGAATTCGAACAGGTCCGACAATTTCAGCTCGTCGCCCAGATTCATTTTCTCCTGAATCGCGGCGATCAGCTTGACGCCCAGAAGGGAATGCCCGCCCAGCGCGAAAAAATTGTCGTCGGGGCCGACCTGCTTGACGCCCAGGACCTGCGCCCAGATGGCGGCCAGCTGCTTTTGTGTCTCTTCGCCCGTCATACTCTCTCCTGCTTTGCATCAGCTTATCGCATCAGCGCGGTACAACGAAAGGCGGGCCGCGTGGGCCCGCCTTTCGCGTCAAAAGGAACTTACAGCTTCTTGGCTGCGGTGAGTTCGATTTCAATCAGCGTGCCCGGTACGACCAGCGAATGGATGTGAACGGTGGCGCGGGCGGGCTTGTTGGGCTGGGCGGCAGTGCCGAACTCGGTCGCCCAGACCTTGTTCATTAGCAGCAGCGCCGAAGAAAAGCGCCGGGCGGCCGGTGCGGTCGCCCCATTCGATGTTAATAAGGTGCATGGACAGCGGCTTCACCCATCGCCTCGCGGTGCCAGCGGACATGCGGGCCCTGGAGCAGTTGATGCAGAGTGCGATCCGTCAATTGCTGCCGCAGTTTCTCCCGCCGGAGAAGGTGGAGGCTTCTTTTGCGGTGATGGGGCTGGATACCCAGCTGATCGAAGATCGCACCTATTTCGTCTTGGAGGCGGATGGCCAAATCGCGGGCTGCGGCGGCTGGAGCCGCAGGGCGACCCTTTTCGGCCACAACCAGACTGGCGGCCGTGACGCGCGGCTGCTCGATCCGGCCACGGAAGCCGCGCGGGTGCGCGCCATGTACACCGACCCTCACTTTATCCGCCGTGGCGTGGGCCGCCGCATCCTGGGGCTGTGCGAGGCAGCGGCGCTGCGCGAAGGGTTCACCCGCACCGAACTGGGCGCCACCGCCGGCGGCGAACCGCTTTACCGGGTCTGTGGCTATACCGAAATCGAGCGCATCGAGGTGCCGACGCCCGGCGGCGCCACCGTTCCGATCACCCGCATGGGAAAAGTGCTGACAGGGCCATAGCGCGCCTGTCTGTTCAGCGCGGCGGGGCCGTGGCACGCTTCGGTCTGTCGACACCTGTCAGGACCCTCATGTTGCGCCGCCCATTGCTGCTTTCCGCCCTGCTCGCGCTTTGCCTTCCGGCCTGGGCTGCCGATCCGGCCACGCAATGGTGGGCCGACGTCAGCGCTCTGGCGCATGACGATATGAAAGGCCGCCTGACAGGAACGGCCGATTACCTGCGCGCCGCCGATTACGTCATCGGCCGGCTCAAGGCCGAAGGCATCAAGCCGGGCGGGACCAAAGCCTATCTGCAACAGGTATCGCTGGAGCAGCAGGTGGTGGATCAGGCCGCCAGCCGGGCCGATCTTGTAGCCGCCAATGGCGCGGTCATGCCGCTGAAGGTCGGAGACGATATCCTGTTTTCGGCCGGCGGCGGACCGCGACCGACCACGATCGATGCGCCGCTAGTGTTCATCGGCTATGGCCTGCACCTGCCCAAACAGGGCCATGACGATTTCGCCGGCCAGGACCTCAAGGGCAAGATCGTGGTGGTGCTGAGCGGTGGGCCTGCCGATATCTCCGGCGCCATCAAGTCCAACGCCCGTTTCGAGCGCAGCGAAGCTTTGTCCAGGCTGGGTGCGCTGGGCGTCATCAGCCTCACCACGCCCAAGCAGGTGGAAATCCTGTGGGAGCGCCAGAAGCTGCTGGTGCGCCAGCCCGGCATGTATCTGGCGGATGCGCAGCTGCGCGACATCAAGGGCCCTTTCTTTGGCGCCACCGTCGATCCAGGCCAGGCCGAGCGCCTGTTCAAGGGCAGCGGCCACAGCTTTGCCAGCCTCGCCGCCCTGGCCGATGCCTCCAAGCCGTTGCCGCGCTTTGCGCTGCCGTTCCGTTTCAAGGCCAGCATCGCGGCGACGCGCAGCCAGCAGTCCTCGCCCAATATCGTGGCGGTGCTGGAAGGCAGTGACCCAAAGCTGAGGTCGCAATACATCACCCTGTCGGCGCATCTGGACCATCTGGGCGTTGGCGCCGCAATCAAGGGCGACGCGATCTACAATGGCGCGATGGACAATGCGACCGGCGTTGCCTCCGTGCTGGATATCGCCCGCCGGCTCAAAAGCGGCCCGGCGCCCAAACGCTCCGTCCTGTTCCTGTTCTTCACCGCCGAGGAAAAAGGCTTGCTGGGCTCCAGCTATTTCGCGCGGCGTCCGACAGTCCCAAAAGGCAGCATCGTGGCGAACATGAATTTGGACATGGCGCTGCCGCTGTGGCCGCTCAAAAGCGTGTTTTCGCCCGGCCAGGAAGAAAGCACCCTGGGCGAGGATATGCGCGCTGTTGCCAGCACGATGGGTATCACCGTGACAACCGATCCGATGCCCGACCGCAATTCTTTCACCCGCGCAGACCAGTACAGCTTTGTGCGCCAGGGCATTCCGGCGCTGTTCTTCAAGTTCGGTTTCGCGCGCGACACGCCGGAAGCGAAAATCGAACGGGACT
>JBBSKJ010000135.1:0-6625 GCA_038256475.1 Micropepsales bacterium
CGGTCAACGACTTTGTCATCAAGTTCGCGAATGTGAACGGCTCGGGCTCCGCCAGCGCCAACCGCCTCTTCGTCCGTTCGATCATCCGCATGGGCGTTCCCGTCTCCTCGCGCAACATCTTCCCGTCCAACATCCAGGGCCTGCCGACCTGGTATGAAGTGCGCGTCTCCGGCAAAGGCTGGCTGGGACGCCGCGGCGGCGTCGACCTGATGGTGGCGATGAATCCCCAGACCTGGGACAAGGACATCGCCTCCATCGATCCCGGGGGCTATCTGTTCTACGACTCCTCACGGCCCGTACCGGCCGCCCGCCTGCGCGACGACATCAACATCATCCGCATGCCGCTGACCGAAATCTGCAATGCGGCCTATAGCGATCCGCGCCAGCGCCAGCTGTTCAAGAACATCCTCTATGTCGGCGCCCTGGCCCAGTTGCTGGGCATCGACCATGCAATCCTGGAGCAGATGATCGGCGAACAATATAAGGGCAAGGACAAGCTGATCGCGCCCAACCAGCAGGCGCTGCGCATGGGGCATGATTACGCCCGCGATCACCTGCCCGGCCAGTGCGGTTTGAAAATCGAACGCGCCGATGCCGTGGGCAATCGCATCTTCGTCAATGGCAATGACGCGGCGGGGCTCGGCTGTGTTTTTGGCGGCGCCACGGTGGCAGCCTGGTATCCGATCACGCCTTCCACCTCGGTGGCGGAGGCCTTCGCGCAGCATTGCAAGACGTACCGGGTGGATGCGCAAAGCGGAAAGAACAAGTTCGCCATCGTGCAGTCGGAAGATGAAATCTCGGCCATCGGCACGGTGATCGGCGCGGGCTGGAACGGCGCACGCGCCTTCACGGCCACCAGCGGCCCGGGCATCTCCCTAATGCAGGAATTCCTCGGACTGGCCTATTTCGCGGAAATCCCCGCCGTGATCATCGATGTGCAGCGCGGCGGCCCGTCCACCGGCATGCCCACACGCACCCAGCAGGCCGATCTGTTGATCAGCGCCTATGCCTCTCATGGCGACACCAAGCATGTGCTGCTGCTGCCCGAAGATCCCAAGGAGCTGTTCGAGTTTTCGGCCCTTTCCTTCGACTTGGCGGAGCGGCTGCAGACACCGGTCTTTGTGCTGGAAGACCTGGATATCGGCATGAATGACTGGCTGTGCGAGCCCTTCACCTGGGACGACAGCAAAGTCTATGACCGCGGCAAGGTGATGACGGCGCAGGAGCTGGAGGCGGGCAAGACCTTCGGCCGCTATCTGGATGTGGACGGCGACGCCATTCCGTACCGCACCCTGCCCGGCACCCATCCCACCAAAGGCGCCTATTTCACCCGCGGCACCAGCCGCGACCGCTTCGCCAAATACAGCGAGGAAGGCGCGGTTTATCAGGACAATATGCAGCGCCTGCTGCGCAAGTTCGAAACCGCCAAGACGCTGGTGCCCGCCCCTGTCGTGCGCCGCGCCAGGGAGAAGACCAAGACCGGCATGATCTATTTCGGCTCCAGCAGCGCGGCGATGAACGAGGCGCTGGCGGCGCTCGAGATCGAAGGTGTCCATCTGGATACGCTCAGGCTGCGCGCCTTCCCCTTCAGCGATGCGGTGGTGGATTTCATCACCAGCCATGACCAGATATTCCTGGTGGAGCAGAACCGCGACGCTCAGATGCGTTCGCTGCTGGTCAATGAATGCGGCATCGATCCGGCGCGGTTTATTTCCATCCTGCATTATGACGGCACACCCATCACCGCGCGCTTCATCATCGCGGCCATCGCCGAGCGCATGGCGACCAAATCCAAGGAGGCCGCGGAATGACCTATATCGCCAAGCCTAAGTTGCGCCATCCCGGCATCGCGGTGAACAAATTGGGCTTCACCCACCGGGACTATGAAGGCTCGGTCTCGACCTTATGCGCCGGCTGCGGCCATGACTCGATATCCTTCGCCATCATCCAGGCCTGTTTCGAGCTGAACATCGAACCGCACCGCGTCGCCAAACTGTCGGGCATCGGCTGCTCATCCAAGACCCCGGACTATCTTCTGGGCCAGAGCCACGGCTTCAATTCGGTGCATGGCCGCATGCCGTCGGTGTTGACCGGGGCCAACCTGGCCAATCGCGACCTTCTCTATATGGGCGTGTCGGGTGACGGCGATTCCGCCTCCATCGGCCTGGGCCAGTTCGTGCACTGCGTGCGGCGCGGCGTGAACATGGTCTATATCACCGAGAATAACGGCGTGTACGGCCTGACCAAAGGCCAGTTCTCCGCCACCGCCGACAAGGGCTCCAAAAGCAAGGCCGGCGGCTTCAATGCCGACTCCCCGCTGGATCTGGTCAGCATGGCGCTGATGGTGGGCGCCAGCTTTGTCGGGCGCAGCTTTTCGGGGGACAAGGCCCAGATGGTGCCGCTGATCATGGCGGCGATGAGCCATCCGGGGCCCGCCTTTATCGACATTGTCAGCCCTTGCGTGGCGTTCAACAACCATGCCGGCTCGACCAAGGCATACGACTTCGTGCGCGAGCATAACGAAGCGGTGAACCGGCTGGACCTGATGGAGCCGCGCGAGGCGATCACGGTGGACTATGCCCCGGGCGCCAGCGAAGAGGTGGCGCTGCATGATGGTTCGACATTGCGGCTGTCCAAGCTGGCCGCTGATTACGATCCGCATGACCGCATTGGCGCCATGACCTATCTGCAAAGCCGCGCCGCGGCGGGCGAACTGGTTACCGGACTTATCTATATGGACGCCGCCGCCACCGACATGCATGCCAATCTGAACACGGTCGATCAGCCGCTCAATCTGATGTCAGAAAAGCAACTTTGCCCCGGCGCCAAGGGCCTGGAAGCGTTCAACGCGGCCCATCGCTGATTTTTTTATTCCACGTCATTCGCCTGGATCAGGAGCACGATGTCATGGAGCCATTTCACAGTTTTCTGACCGTCCGTTGCGGCGATTGCCAGGAATCGCTGATCCGCATTGCCCAAACCCAGTTCCACGACCTGGCTGTCTGTCCCTGCTGCTTCGCGGCGGGCCCCTATGACGATGTCGTGGAAGACGGCGTGGCGCTCAGCGGCGGTTATGACCTGACCGATGAGGTCAAGGCGCATCTGCGCCGGTGGCGGGACATGCGCGATCACTGAAGGTTTGCGCCGGCACTGACCAATTGTCGGCAGGCCAATTGTCGGCTGGCTAATTGTCGGCTGTTGTGGCCTCGCGCCGAATGCAGCAAACTCCCGGCAAAATTCCACCAGGGAATTCCACAAGGGGCGGACAATGAAATTCTGGGCAGCATGCGTTTTGACGTTGGCGGTTCTTACCGGACCGGCCTTGGCGGCGGAGCCCCGCAAGCCGGGCGAATACCCCCCGACCGCTGACTCAATCCCGCAACCCGGCGTCAAGAAGGGCAAGCTGATCGGGCCGCTGGAATTCAAGAGCAAGATCATTGCCGACACGGTGCGCCGCTACTGGATTTATGTGCCGGTCAATTACGATGCCAAGAGCCCGCCCAATCTGCTGGTGTTCCAGGACGGCCAGCGCGCCATCAATCCGCAAGGCCCGCTGAACATTCCGGTGGTGCTGGACAACCTCATCGCCAAGGGCGACATCCCCGCCACGCTCGGCATCTTCATCACCCCCGGCAACAAGGGCACCGACAAGTATCCCGACGGGTTGGGACCGGCCGGCTGCACCGGCTATGCCTGCACTGGCAACCCCAACAACCGGGCCCAGGAATATGACGCGGTCAACGACACCTATGCGCGTTTCCTGACCGAGGAGATGCTGCCCGAAGTCGCCAGGAGCTACGCCTTCACCAGCGACCCGAAGAAGCGCGCCATCGGCGGCACCTCCAGCGGCGCGATCTGCGCCTGGACCGTGGCGTGGAACAAGCCGGAAGCCTTCGGCAATGTCATCAGCTTCATCGGCAGCTACACCTCCATCGGCTATCGCCCGGCCACCGCCACCACACCGGTGATCGTGGGCGGTGACACCTATCCCGGCCTGATCCGCAAAAGCCCGATCCGCCCCATCCGCATCTTCCTGCAGGATGGCGCGCACGACCTGAACAACATCCATGGCAACTGGTATCTGGCCAATCTGCAAATGCTCTCGGCGCTGCAATGGGCCAACGCCAATGCCGACGAAAAGAAGGACACCGGCCCGCGCTATGACGTGCGCCATGAGTGGGGCGACGGCGCGCATTCCGACGTGCATGGCGGCTGGCTGCTGCCGTCGGTGATGCGCTGGATGTTCAGCGAGAAGTGATCAGGCCGGCAGTTTCAGCACGGTATGGGCATTGTCCCACACCAGCTTGCGAAATACGGACGGCGTTGTCGCATTGGTGAGCAATGTGAGCGTTTCGCGCGCTACGCACTTGCCGCGCATGCGCGGCGCGGCGCGTTCGGTGTTGCTGCCGCGCCCGTCGCTGCAGTTGCAGTCGCTGCCGAACAGAAGCTTGCCCTGATGGCGATGCAGGAAATCTTTGGTGAATTCCGGATCGCGTGACAGGCCATTGTTGCCGGAATTGGCCGACATGTCGCCGAACAGGTTGGGATAGTCGCCCAGCAATTTGTCGGTGACGCCGCCGCGCGCCACGGGGCCGGTGGGATAGGATTCCGCTTCCGCATAGTCGGCGCTGATATTGGCCCAGAAGGCATCGGCATGGCCGATGAACTTTGTCCTGGGAAATTCCTTCAGCATGGCGGCGAACCGTTTCCACCCCGATGCAAATGTCCCTTCGGTGGGCGTGTGCCCCACTTCCTGGAAATGCACCATGATCGGCACGTCCAGCTCCGCCGCCAGCGCGTACATGCGCTTCAGTTCGGGACTGTCGGCGGCGACAGGGGATTTGATCTCGCCAAAGCCGCTGGCGCCGTTCTTCACCGCCTGGGTCAGTATGCTTGCCGCTTCCGGCTTGGTGATGTCGGTGCTGGCGAACCAGCTGGGGAAGCGGTGCGGATTTTGCGCTTGAAGCACGTTCACGGCTTCCAGCGCATTGCCGCCGGTCAGCAGATTGGCCTGGCGCACGCCACATCCATTCATGTGCGCCAGATTGGCCTCCGGCGTACGGCGCATATGCCAGTGCAGATCCAGCACCGGCGCGCTCCAGGTGGGAACCTCCTGCGCCTTGAGCGGCGAAGACAGCGCCACGGCGCCCAAAGAGGAGAGAAGTGTTCGCCGGTCCATGAGTCGCCCTAGCCTGATTCCACCGGCGCAGTTCGCCCTCGTTTGACACCGAAAACCAGTCGTCATTCCCAGTTCCACAATTTTCCATGCTGCATCGCAGCGAAATGACAAATACTCAGAAGCGTCGACCGCGCTTTGTCAGGCTTTCCGCGGATTCAGGCGCTGGAAACACTAGCTGCGCTTAAAGCTGACGATACGCGGAAGGACACTGGAATCCTTCTAGAATTACGCCAGATGCGCTAATAATAAGGTGATCAGCAAATCCTCACGCGTGAAGATGTGGGAACCAAGGTGGCAAAGCCGCCAGTGTTGCTTAAGGGCAGGAAACGAATGTCGCCGATGAACACACCCAGCCTGTTGGCAAGAGTCCTCACTTCGGCGGGCATTGTCGCGCTCACCGGCGTTGTCGGCTTGCAGCTGCTGGGCAGCGCGACTGCCGAAACGGTGCCGGCCAAGGCCACGACCGCTGCGCCGTCTGCCATGCCGGTTTCCCAGAACGCGACGGCCGCCCTGGGCGGCACGCCCGCCGACCGCAAGAAGATGCTGCTGCAATACTGTTCGGGTTGCCACAACGACAAGCTCAAGACCGCCGGCATGTCGGTGCTGCCGCTGGATGCCGCCAATCTGGAAGCGCATAATCCGACCTGGGAAAAAATTCTGCGCCGCATCAGCCTGGGCGAAATGCCACCGCGCGGCATGAAGCGGCCTTCCAAGGAACAGATCGCCGACTTCACCCACTGGCTCGAGGAATCGCTCGACACGATGGGCGCCGCCGATCCCAATCCGGGCCGCGCCACCCTGCGCCGCATGAACCGCGCCGAATACGCCAACGCGGTGCGCGACCTGCTGGCGCTCGAAGTGGATATGAGCAAGGACCTGCCGGTGGACGATACCGGCTATGGCTTCGACAATATCGCCGACATCCTCACCGTCTCGCCGACCCTGATGGACCGTTACATGAATGCGGCCGGCAAGATCGCGCGCCTGGCGACGGGCCAGACCTCGCAGCGCGTGATCACCACCGACTACAAGGTCACCAAGGACCTGTTCGAGAATGCCTTCGGCGTTCCGGCCTATAACGAGCGCGCCAGCGACGACCTGCCGCTGGATTCGCGCGGCGGCGGCGCTTTCAAATTCTATGCGCCGCACGACGCCACCTATGCCATCCAGGTCTATCTGAATTCCGGCACCCAGACCGAGAATGAGATCGACGCCTATAACCGCTACGAAGTGAAGGTGCCGCTGAAGGCGGGCCTGCGCACCATCGGCGCCTCGTTCCGCAGGCAGCTGTCGCTCGACGAAACCCTGCTGCCCCGGACCACCACCGGTCCGCGTCCGGTCAAGCCGGCCGGCCCTGCCGAGCAGCTGCCGATGGACGTGTGGGTGGACGGCGCGCGGGTGCAGACCATCTCGGTGCCGTCTTACGCCAACGGCCCGGCCATGCAG
>JBBSKJ010000136.1:0-6622 GCA_038256475.1 Micropepsales bacterium
CGCCGTGGTGTTGTGCCGCTGCCGGCCAGATCGGCGGAGGTGGCGCGGGCGGTATCACCCAAGGAGAGCCCGGCACAAAGAAACAGCGTCACCAGCGACAGCGCCCCGAGCGCCAGCCAGCGCAAACGCGCGCCGGTCCTTGGCGCGGGCTTTTCGGGCACCGGGCGGGCCTTGCTGCGGGCGGCCTGCAGCACATCCGCCATTTCCGCGCGCGAAAGGATGGGGGCCTCTGCGGCCTCCAAAGGTGGTAGCTGAGGCCTGGTCTTCACATCCTGCGCTTCCGGGTCTTGCGCCAAACTAAAATCTTCGGCCGGAACGACGGGCGCGGGCGCGACAGGTTCTGCCGGGGCTCTGGCCTGTACGGAACCCAATACCTGCAGTTTTTCCTCCAGCGCCGCAATGGCACGGGCCTGGTCACGTGCTGTGGTCTCCGCTTTCACTTCCAACGCGCTCAAAGCGCGTTCGAACACCCTGAGGCGCCGTTCCAGCCATGCGTCGGGCGCGGCGACCGCCGGTTCTGGCGCGGATTGCGACGGGGGTTCGGGCGCCATCAGCGCCGCCAACAACGCGGCCTTGCCAGTAAAATGATCGCGGAAGGCGGCACGCTCCACGTCGGCCTCGGCGCAGAGCATGGCGATGGAGAATTTCGTATTGCCGCGCGCCAGCAGGGCCCGCGCGCCCGCAAGCAGCTTCGCCTTGTCGTCCGGATGGTCCAGTTCCATCGCCGCCCCTTGCTCTGGACAAAGGCTACCGACCGGCCGTTACCATCGCGGTGCCGTAATCGGCGCAATTCAACGACAAATTTAAACGACCTTTACGCGGGTTCCCGGCTAACCCCTGTCCCGGCGGCCATAGAGCAAGGTCACATTGATGCGGCGGTTTTCGTAGCCTTCCTTGAACCGGATGGTGTCGGTCTCATGGAACAGGTCGGAATCGAAGATCACCGCCCGGTTGGCGCGGTAGGGCACCGTCACCGAGGTGGCGCCCGCGCTTTTCAGGAAGGTGCGGGGCGATTCCACATCGCCGTTATATTTATCGAAGTCCCAGTCCAGCGGCGCGGCCTTGTCCCACACCACCAGCCCGCCATGCTCGGGATCAAGGTTGGCTTCGTCCGGCGTGATCCAGAAATTGACGTTCACCGCCGCTTCGTCGGCATGGATCTGGATGCCGCGCATCGCGGAATCATACTTGAACGCCCAGAGATAGCGCAGCGGATGACCGCCAAAGATGGTGGGGAAGGTGTCGCGGAATTCGTCGGCGATCTGGGCCAGCAGCGGCGCGGCAAAACCATGCTCGGGAAAAGCCCCGAGATAGCCGTCTTTATAAGCCTGCCGCCAGACATTGGAGCCCAGACAGAAGCGCCGCAGCTGCGCCAGCGCGTCTGGCGTCAGCAGGTTGTCGATCACCACCAGTTGCTGATTGCTGGCGCGCCATTCGGCGCAAACCTTCTCGGCGTTGGCAGGATTGATCGCCGGCGCGGCCAGCTTTTCGCCGCCATCCAGAAACAACGGCCCATCCACGCGGGCGCGAGCACCCAGCCAGGCCTGCTGCTCAGCATCGTGTCGCGCTTTGTGCGGCAGCACGCCCGGACCATTGCCCGCGCCGGAATTTTCCGCCGCCTGCCGGAACACCGCAAAGCCCTCCGCCACCCGGTCGCTTTCGCACAACACGTGACCGCGATAACTCAGCAGTTCAGCATTGCCGGGACGCAAGGCCAGGGCGCGGTCGAAACTGGCGAGCGCCTCTGCGAACCGCGTCAGAACGCGCAAGGTGATGCCACGGTTCTTCCAGGTTTCGGCATTGTTCGGGTTCTGCGCCAGCGCGCGGTCAAAGCTGGCCAGCGCCTCGTCCTCGCGTTTCAACTCGTGCAAGGCATTGCCGCGATTGACCAGCGCGCCCTCATGGTCGGGCCGCAGCGCCAGCACCCGGTCATAGCTGGCCACGGCTTCCACCGGACGTTTCATTTCGCGCAACGCATTGCCGCGATTGAACAGCGCATCGGCAAAATCGGCGCGCGCCGCCAGCGCCCGGTCGTAGCTGGCCAGGGCTTCCTCGAAGCGGCCCATACTCTTGAGGACGTTGCCGTAATTGAGCAGCGCTTCGGGAACGCCGGGGCTGATCTCCAGCGCGCGGCCGATCAGCGCCAGCGCCTCCGCGTTGCGCCCCTGCTGCGCCCGCACCACGCCCAGGAGATGACGCGGCGCGAACGCGTCCGGCGCGGCCTCCAAAAGTTGCAAATACAGCCGCTCAGCCTCCGTCAGCTGGCCGCGCTGGTGCGCAGCCACAGCCTGGGCATGAAGGGACGACAGATCCATGCCCCGTTTTGGAATCTTGCAGCGGCAATGACAAGGCTTGTTGCCTCAAGCCGCCGGCAAGCCCGAAAGAAGCCCGCCGGCGGTTCTTGGCCCCGCGTTAATTCGGCAAAACGGTTGTCGGCGTAGGCGCCGGCGTCGGTGGGGTTGCGCCCAACGGAATGAACTGGACCTGGGCCGAGGAAGGATACTTGTTGTCCGCGCCGGTCGCCGAGTCGATCGCCCAGCCGATACCACCACCCAGAATGATGTTGCCGAAAGTGCCAGCACCATATCCGCTTTCCAGATTGACGCTGGCGTCCTGATAGCCGGCGAGCTTGCAAGTCAGCAGGATGTCATTTTTGGTCTTGTCGACCTTTACTGTACCCGGCGTGGCTTTGAGCGTGGCGACATGCTCACCGCGGCGTGTCAGGTCGCAGGCGCCGCCGGGCGGCACACTGGTGATGGTGATGTCCTGTGATGTGCCTTGCGTAATAGTGCCGCAACCGGACACGCACGATGCGGCAAAAGCGGCGGCAAAAGCCGCCCCAATATTCCATTTCATTGAGAGTTCCCCAACCCTGTTGACGGGCTCGCACATTCGGCGATACGCGCCGGCGGCCTTAGTCGGCCACGCCCTGCGCGAACTTTAGTCAATGTACGGAGAAACACCAAGCATGCGCTTGGATACATTCAGAACATATAGGGCTTGCGATGCGGGCGTTGCAGCCAGCCATTGGCTTCATCGTCGTTCTTGAAGCGCTCGGCAAGGGGATCCCAATAAAGCTTACGATTCAGATGCATTGCCACCTGATGCACCAGGCAGGTTGAGCAGGCGCGATGGCCGATTTCGGCCGGCGCGCTGGGCGCCTTGCGGCTGCGGATCGAGTCCAGCCAGTTTCCGTGCTGCTCGGCGCTGCGATAAAGATGAATTTCGTTTGGCCCGATCACGCTGGTGAGAATCTTGGGGTCGCTGGCGGTCAAAGGCCCGGGCGATTTCTGGCCGAAGGACGGATCGCTGGCGGTCACCGCCGCATCGCCGCGCGTCACCAATATCCAGCCCTTGCTGCCGATGAACTTCACGCCATTGGGAAAGTCGCCGGAAATATCCATGGTCACGCCATTGGCATAGACGGCATGGGTGAGGAATTTGCCGTGCACATTCCAGAGGCCGCTCTTGGGAAACTCGGCATCGCCCCACACTTCGACCGGGCCGGTGAGTTCGGTGTTCATACCCCAATGGGCGGTATCGACATGATGCGCGCCCCAGCCGGTGATCATGCCGGCGCCGAACTGTTCGCAGCGCAGCCAGCCGGGACGGCCAAAGCCACCATCCTGCGGATGCACCCGCATCTCGGTGTAATAAGCCTCAGGCGTCGAACCCAGCCAGGCGTCGTAATTGAGATTGGCCGGCACCGGCATGGCTGGCGCTTCAGGCCCCGCAGGATCGCCCGGCAGACCCACTTCCACATGGCGCAGGTCGCCGATGCGGCCGTTGCGCACCAGCTCACAGGCCCGGCGGAATTGCGGCCAGGGATCGTCAGAACGCTGCTGCGAGCCGATCTGCAGGATGCGACCGCTCGCCGCCACTGTGTCGCTGAGGATGCGTCCGTCGGAAATGGTCAGCGAGGCGGGCTTTTGCAGATAGACATCCTTGCCGGCGCGCACCGCATGAACGGCGGGAATGGAATGCTGGTGGTCCGGCGTGGAGATGATGACCGCGTCGATGTCCTTGCGCGCCAGCACCTCGTGATAATCGCCATAACCTTGGGTACCGGAATAGGCTCGGCCGTATTTGCTGGCATAGGCCTCGTCGACAAAATGCTGGCCGGAGGCCATCCGCTTGCTGTCCAGGTCGCACACCGCCACCACCTGGGCATGGTCGTACTTGAACGTCTCGTGCAGGTCGTGGATGCGGCTGATGCGTCCGATGCCGATGGCGCCGATGGTGATGCGGTTGCTGGGTGCGTTCTGGCCGAACACGCTGGAGGGCACGATGGCCGGCGCCGCGATGGCCGCCAGCCCCGCCTTCAACACGCTGCGCCGATTGGTGTGCTGCGCCATGCCGCCCCCCTCAAAGACTGCGCAAGCTTAGCACAGGCTGATCAATCCGGCTTCAGGGCGCGGATCAGGAAACGGGTGAGATTTTCCACCAGCGCGGCGCGCGAGCGGCCTGTGCGATGGGCTTCGCGGCAGGTCTGATGCAGCGCACCCACAATAGCCTGGCCAATAATGCCGGGATCGAAGGAGCGGCAGGCGCTGCCGTCGCGCGCCGCCTCGCGCACCATGTCAGCCCATTCCATGCCCCATTGGGTCAGGAGCGAGCGAACCTCCACCCCTTCGGCGTCGATCACCGCCTCGTCTGTCATGGCAGCCCGGAGCACGCCCGGATGCGTGTCGGAATAATCGTAGATCGCATGCAACGTGGCGGAGATGCACTGCTCCAGCGTCTGGCCGCGACGGCGATGGGCCCCGACATGGGCGTCCAGCTCCAGCCGGGCATCCTCGACAAAGGACAGAAAGCAGGCGCGCTTGTCCGGATAGTGCAGATAAAACGTGCCGTGACCGAGGCCCGCTTCACGCGCGATATCCTGCGGCCGGGTCGCGTCATAGCCGCGTTCCACGAACAATCTGCGCGCCGACTGTTTCAGACGCGCCAGACTTTCCGGTTTCCGGCGATTGCTTGAAAGCGGCATAGAATCGAGAATGATAGCGTTACCGGACATGCGCTGAGTTCACGCGCGCGCGGGCCGGAAGTCAACGGCTCAAATCGGGTAAATGTATACAGCGCCAAAGAAAAACCTATTGCACCTGCGTAACGGCGCGCAGCCAGCCGCGATAAAGCAGATCGCGTTCGGGCTTTTTCATCACGGGACGAAACCGCCGATCCAGGGCCCAGCGGGCGGCGATATCGCGTTCGCTTTGGAACAGTCCCGCGCCCAAACCCGCCAGATAGGCGGCGCCCAGCGCGGTGGTCTCTGTCACAACCGGCCGGTCGACCGTCAAGCCGGTGAGGTCGGCCAGGCGCTGGCAGAACCAGTCATTGGCCACCATCCCGCCATCCACCTTCAATGCTCGCAAGCGCGAAAGACCTGCCGCCGCCATGTCCCGGCGCATCGCCTCCAGCAAGTCGCGGGTCTGGTAACAGACCGCATCCAGCGCGGCGCGCACGATCTCGGGCCGGCCGACATCGCGGGTCAGGCCCAGAATGGCGCCCCGCGCTTCAGGATCCCAATAGGGCGCCCCCAGCCCGGTAAAGGCCGGAACGAAGTAAAGCCCGGGCGCGGCCCGCGCGCGCCTGGCCATCGCTTCGCTGTCCGGCGCACTGGCCAGAATGCCCAGTTCGTCGCGCAGCCATTGCACCACCGCGCCCGCGATGAAAATCGAGCCCTCGATGGCGTACCGATTTTGCGCCAATGCGGTCGCCAGCAGGCGATTGCGCGAACGCGGCACTTTCTTGCCGGTATTGACCAGCGCGAAACAGCCCGTGCCATAGGTGGACTTGACGTCTCCCGCCGCGAAGCAGGCCTGTCCGAAACTGGCCGCCTGCTGGTCGCCCGCCACGCCCAGGATGGGAATGGCGGCGCCCAGCAGCATCGGATCGCTGGTTCCGAAATCGCCGCGGCTTTCGCGCACGTCTGGCAGGATGGCGCGCGGTACGCCGAACAGCTTGAGCAGCGAAGCATCCCAGTCGCGCGTCGTCAGATTCCACAGCATGGTGCGGGAGGCGTTGGTGACATCGGTGGCATGCACCCTTCCCTTTGTCAGATTCCAGATCAGCCAGCTGTCGATGGTGCCGAAGGCAATGTTTTTATATTGGTCGCTCCGACTCGCGCCGACGCTCCTGCCCTTCAACCCCTTCACGTTTTTCAGCAGCCATTCCAGCTTGGTGGCTGAGAAATACGGATCGAGCAGCAATCCGGTCTTGCGCGAAATCCCGGATTCCAGCCCCCGCTTCTTCAGCGCCGCGCAGCGCGGCGCGCCGCGCCGGTCCTGCCAGACGATGGCATTGTGCAGCGGCGCCCCGGTCTTCCTGTCCCAGATCAGCGAGGTCTCGCGCTGGTTGGTGATGCCGATGGCGGCGACGTCGCCCGCCTCCACGCCTTTCAGGACTGCCCGGGCGCAGGCCAGCGCCGCCTGCCATATCTCGCGGGCGTCATGCTCCACCCAGCCATTGGCCGGATAGATCTGGCGCAAGGGTATGGCGTGGCTGCGCACGGGGCGCGCCTCACGATCAAACAGGATCGCCCGGGTCGAGGTCGTCCCCTGATCCAGGGCCAGCAGGAAGCTTTTGTGCCGGTTCATGAGGCGAAAAGGCACACCAGTTCGCC
>JBBSKJ010000137.1:0-6567 GCA_038256475.1 Micropepsales bacterium
AGCGCGTCCAGTTGACGCGGCGAAAGTCCGGCAAGCGCCGAAACGGGGATCAGGATCATGGGCCGCAGCCAGCCGATCACCATCGGCACAGTGATGCGGCGCGACAGCGCGAAGCGGACCGGCCATGCCACCGCCAGACGCTTTTGCAGGTCGTGGCAGCGCGCAAGAAGCTCGGCCGGCGCGGGCAGCGTCTCCAAACGCCTTCTGGATTGGACAAGGTACCAGCCCCCCATGGTGCGGACGCTCAGAACAGCAACGCCGGCGAGCCACAGGACCACCAGCCAGACCATCGCCAGCCCGTCCATCGAAAGGGCAAAAGTGGATGAAAGCGCACCGCCGCCAGCGGAAAGCGCGGCCGGGCTGCTTGCTGCGAAGTCTTGAAGCGACAGGAATGTCAGAACGGGCGCCAGGGCCATCATGACCAGCACGGCCAGGGCGCAATTGTGCCGGGCAACCGCGCTGCGGCAGATGGGCAGGATCGCGCTCAACAGGGCGGCCAGGAAAAGCCCCTGCCAGAGAAAATGAATCAGGGTCCAGCCAAGGTCTCGCACCGTCTCAAGCGGCATCCATGAAAGCATATCCGTCATTTGCGCCTCCTTTTATGTTCCGCCAACAGCTGGCGAATTTCTTCGATTTCTTCGGGTGCGGCCTTTTCGTCTTCAAGCAGGTGCAGGACCAGCTGACTGGCCGATCCGGCAAACACGCGCTGTACAAGATCGCCCAGCAACTGGCGTTTCATCCGGGCGGGCTCGCGCGCTTCATAGACATGCGCCTGGCCATCCTGATTGCGATGCACAAGCCCCTTGGCGTGCATGTTCTGCAGAAGCTTGAGGGCCCCGGTATAGCCAACGGACCTGTCCGCGCCGAGACGCTCGTGCACCTCGCGCACGGTTGCCGGGCCGTGATCCCACAGGATTCCAAGAATCTCGACTTCGGACGGGGTGGGTTTCGCGGCGGTTTTTCTGGTCATGCCGCCACCATCAACGATCTTTATCGTAGAGTCAACGAAATAAATCGTACTCGCGGGGAAAGAAGAAGGGAAAGAAAAAGGCCCGGTGCAAACCGGGCCTTTTTGCAGTCTGTATGGGAAGCGTGAGGACTATTCGGAAACCACGTCTTCTTCGGCTTCGGCCTTGGGGCCGGCGCCGTCTTCGAACAGTTCCTCGGCCGCGACCTTGGCCTCTTCGGCCTCGGTCTTTTCCGCCAGGACGTTTTCGCCGCGCGCCTGGCGCTCGGCTTCGTCTTCGCTGCGGGCGACATTGACGGTGATGTTCACCTTCACTTCGGGATGCAGCACCACCGGCAGGGTGACCAGGCCGATATGCTTGATGGCCACGCTGATGGTCACCTGGTGGCGGTCCACCTTGAAGCCGGCCTGTCCCATGGCGTCGGCGATGTCACGGGGCGAGACCGAACCATAGAGCTGGCCACGATCGCCGGCCTGACGGATCAGGGTGAAGGTCTTGCCGTCGAGCTTGTTGCCGACCTTTTCGGCTTCGCCCTTCAGTTTCAGATTGTTGGCTTCGAGCTGGACCTTCTGCGCCTGGAAATAGTCCCGGTTCGCCTTGGTGGCGCGCAGGGCCTTCTTCTTGGGCAGCAGGAAGTTGCGGGCGAAGCCTTCCTTGACGCGGACTTCGTCGCCCATCTGGCCGAGCTTTTCGACGCGTTCGAGCAGGATCACTTGCATGGTCGTTCTCCTACTTCACGACGTAAGGCAGCAGGGCCATGAAGCGCGCGCGCTTGATCGCGTTCGCCAGGATGCGCTGCTTCTTGTTGCTGACCGCGGTGATGCGGCTGGGCACGATCTTGCCGCGTTCGGAAATGAAGCGCTGCAGCAGCTTCACGTCCTTATAGTCGATCTTCGGCGCGTTATCGCCGGAGAAGGGGCAGGTCTTCTTGCGGCGGAAGAAGGGGCGACGCGCGCCGTCTTCCCTGCCGCCACGGCCGCCTTCGCCGCCGCGTCCGCCTTCACGATCTCCACCACGGCCGCCTTCGCGGGCGCCGTCACGGTTTCCACCAAAGCTCATACCAGGACCTCCTCGGCTTCGCCTTCGGGCTTGGCGCCTTCGGGCTTGTCGTCGCGGCGGGCCTTGCTCGACGACACGTCGAACTGGTCCACCTTGACGGTGATGTAGCGCAGCACGTCTTCGTTGATCTTCAGCTGGCGTTCCAGCTCGATCACCGCAACCGCCGGCGCATTGATGTTCAGCAGGACGTAATGGCCCTTGCGGTTCTTCTTGATGCGATAGGCAAGTCCGCGCAGGCCCCAATATTCCTGCTTCTCGATCTTGCCGCCTTCGCCTTCGACGATGGTCTTGAGGTGGGTGGCCAGTGCGTCCACCTGTTGCGCGCTGATATCCTGGCGCGCGATCAGAAGATGCTCGTAAAGAGCCATCTTGCGTCCCTTTCATTTGGCCGCGGAACGAAGGGCAGGGGATCTGCACTTCGCCTTGGCTCGTCCGGGACGCGCACCATGCGCACACCCTCTTAAAAGAGGGCCCCGGCCGACCGCAGCCGTTGAGGGCGGGGCTATAGAGGAAGGCGCCCCTTGGGGCAAGGTTTTGCGCCGGAAAGCCGGCTTTTCAGCATGCCGGCCAGGCTGGATCTGAGGAAAAACAGCAGGTTAGCGGGTTCGTCGCGGATTGCGGCCCCGGGACCGGCGTCTTCCCGGCATGACCGGCGGCGCCGCAGCGCTTCTGGCGCGACACGAGGGGCTGCAACCGCCGTCGCTGGCAAGCAGCGCTGGCGTGCGTGGAGGCCCGGCTTGCAATCGGCGCTGCCTTCACGCCAACTTTGCGCGGGCAAGCGGGGACGTCATGGCAGTGGTGAAAAGCGAAGCGGATGCGGTTTTCCGCAAGGCGGCACTGCATCTCGTGCCGCTGATCGTGGTGATGTACATCGCCGCCTTCCTCAACCGGGTGAATGTCGGCTTCGCCGCCCTGACCATGAACCAGGATCTGGGCTTCACGCCCGAGGTCTATGGCTTTGCCGCCGGCATCTTTTTCCTGGGCTATTTCTTTTTCGAGGTGCCGTCGAACCTGATCATGGAAAAGGTGGGCGCGCGGCTGTGGCTGTCGCGCATCATGCTGACCTGGGCGGTGATCTCGATGGCGACGGCCTTCGTCCAGGGCCCGATCAGTTTCTACATCATCCGCTTCCTGCTTGGCGTGGCGGAGGCGGGCTTCTATCCCGGCATCCTGCTATACTTCACCTACTGGTTTCCGTCGGCGACGCGCGCGCGAATCCTGGCAATCTTCTGCGCCGGCATTCCCATTTCCAACATCATCGGCGCGCCGCTGTCGACCTGGCTGCTGCAGTTTGATGCCTATGGCCTGCATGGCTGGCAGTGGATGTACATATTGGAAGGCATTCCCACCTTTGGCCTGGGCATTCTGGCCTTGTGGTTCCTGCCCGATAATCCGACCAAGGCCAACTTCCTCTCCCAGCGCGAAAAGGATGTGGCGCTGGCGCAGCTCGCCAAGGAGCCGCAGGCCGAAGTCCATGGCCTTTCCGGCATGTTCAGGGACTGGCGGGTCTGGGCCCTGATGATCCCGGATTTCTGCATCGTGTTCGGCATCTATGCGCTGGGCTTCTGGATGCCGCAGATGATCAAGGGCATGGGCTATTCCAACAACGAAACCGGCTTGATCGTGATGATCCCCTATCTGTTCTCGCTGATCATCCTGTGGGTCATGGGGGTTTCCAGCGACCGCACCGGCAAGCGGGCGCTGCACTTCTGTATCTCGGCCCTGATCGCGGCGTTCGGCTATGCCGTCGCGGCGATGGGAACCAGTGATATGATCGTCATTGCGGGATTCTGCCTGGTTTCGGGCGGGGTCTATGCCGGTCTTTCCACCTTCTGGACGGTGCCGCCGCTGTTTCTGGGCGGCACCGCCGCAGCCGCTGCCTTCGCGCTGATCAACAGCTTCGCAAATCTCAGCGGCTTTCTGGGCCCTTATCTGATGGGCTGGCTGCGGCAGGCGACCGGCGATCACCGCGCCGGCCTGTGGATGTGCGTCGGCGTGCTGATCATCGCGGCTGTATCGATGCAGCTTCTGTCCAAAAGCCTGGTTCGCAAAACCTAAATGATCAGCGCCGCCGATCGCATCGCGTCTGACCGCATTTTGACGCGCGCCGCCTGGCGGTTGATCCCGTTCATGGCGGCGATGTATGTCGCCAGCTTCCTGGACCGGGTGAACATTTCCTTCGCCGCTTTGTCGATGAACCAGGATCTGGGCTTCACGCCGGAAATCTTCGGCTTCGCCTCGGGGATTTTCTTCTGGGGCTATTTCTTTTTCGAAGTGCCGTCGAACCTGATGCTGCAAAGGTTCGGCGCGCGGCTCTGGATGTGCCGCATCTGCGTCACCTGGGGCGTGCTCTCCATGATGACGGCCTTCGTGACGGAGCCGGTGAGCTTTTGTGTGCTGCGTTTCCTGCTGGGGGCGGCGGAAGCCGGCCTGTTCCCCGGCATGGTGCTGTACATGACCTACTGGTTTCCCGCCGCGACCCGGGCGCGCTTTATCGCCCTGTTCCTGGCGGGGGTGCCGCTGGCGGTGGTGATCGGCGGCCCGGTCTCCGGCGCGCTCCTGGGTCTGGAGGGCCTCGGCCTCAGGGGCTGGCAATGGATGCTGCTGCTGGAAGGCATTCCCTCGCTGGTTATCGGCGTGGCGACGCTGTGGATGCTGCCCGACGGTCCGGCCAAGGCGAAATGGCTGTCCCAGGATGAAAAGCGCATCATCGCGGCGCGGCTGGCGGACGACACGCGCAATGACGCCAGGATCGGCGCGTTGCATGGCTTCAGGGAAATGCTGCGGGACAAGCGCGTCTGGCTTTTGATGATTCCCGACTTCTCCATCGTCATCGCATTGTATGGCCTCAACCTGTGGCAGCCTCAGATGGTCAAGGGACTCGGCTATTCCAATCTGGAGACCGGCTTCATCGTGGCGCTGCCCTATTTGCTGGCGATGGGCGCGATGGTGGCGCTGGGCTGGTCCAGCGACCGCAGGGGGGAACGGCCGGGCCATGTCGCCTTCGGCGCTTTCCTGGGCGCCGCGGGATTGCTGGGTACGGTCTGGTTCGACCATCACGGGCTTGTGATCGCGTCGCTGTGCCTGGCCTGTAGCGGAATCTATGCCGCGCTGGCGGTGTTCTGGACCATGCCGGCCCTGCTGCTGCGCGGCACGGCGGCGGCGGCGGGCCTGGCGCTGATCAATTCCTTCGCCAATCTGGGCGGCTTTTTCGGCCCCACCGTGATGGGCTGGGCGCGCGGCGCCACCGGCGACTTCGTCTTCGGCATGGAGCTGCTGGCGGGCATGCTGGTTCTGGCCGGCATATCGGTGATCGTGATCGGACGCGCTTTTTTCCGAACGGCGCCGGCATGAGATGCATCCTTCTTCTCAGGCGCCGAGCCGCCGAGGCGCTGGTCGCCGCCCGCTAACGCCGCTACAGGCAGGTTCCTTCGCTTGACTCATGCAGGCCCACTTGATTTGTCTGCGCCTATGACTCGTGCATTTCTTTTTCCCGGACAGGGCAGCCAGGCCGTTGGCATGGGCAAGCCGCTGGCCGACGCTTTTGCCGTCGCCCGCGAGACCTTTCAGGAAGTCGATGACGCACTGTCGCAAAAGCTATCCCGCATCATGTGGGAAGGCCCGGAATCCGATCTGCTCCTGACTGAAAACGCCCAACCCGCCATCATGACCAATGCCATCGCGGTGGTGCGGGTGCTGGAAAGAGAGATGGGCTTGGACGTTACCAAGCATGCGCGGCTGGTGGCTGGTCACAGCCTGGGCGAATATTCCGCGCTCTGCGCCGCTGGGGCTTTCACCTTGGCGGATACCGCGCGCCTGCTCAAGACGCGCGGCCTTGCCATGCAGTCGGCGGTGCCGCTGGGCGAGGGCGGCATGACCGCGCTGATCGGCGCGGAAATCGAACAGGCCGAGGAAGTCGCAAAGGAAGCCGCCGCGGGGGGCGGCACCTGTGTGGTGGCGAACGACAACGCGCCTGGCCAGGTGGTGATTTCCGGCACGCTGGATGCGCTGGCCCGCGCCGGTGAGATCGCAAAGGCCAAGGGCATCAAGCGCGCCTTGCCGCTGCCCGTCTCTGCACCCTTTCACTGTCCGCTGATGCAGCCTGCCGCGCTACGGATGGCCGAGGCGTTGGCCGCTGTTACCATTCGTCCGCTCGCCGTGCCGGTGCTGGCCAATGTCACGGCTGCGCAGGCCAATGATCCGGACATCGTCCGCCGCCTGCTGGTGGAGCAGGTGACGGGCCGGGTGCGCTGGCGCGAAAGCATCCTGTCGCTAAGATCGCTGGGCGTGGACACGACCGTGGAATTCGGCAACAAGGTTTTGACCGGCATGGTCAAGCGCATTGATAAAGATCTCGCCACCATCGCGCTGGAAGCGCCCGCCGATCTGGAAGCTTTTGGAAAGGCGTTATGACCTTTCCGGCCGCTCGCCTAAGCTCGTGGCGTTCGTCACTCGAAATGGTCCGCAGGACCATTTCGTTTGCTCTTGCAAAACGCTCTTCACCCTTCGACAAGCTCAGGATGAGGACCTAAACTCAATC
>JBBSKJ010000138.1:0-6514 GCA_038256475.1 Micropepsales bacterium
CGCTGCCCAGCTCGACCATCGACTGGACCATCGCGGACGGCCGCGACATTCCGATCGAGGAACGCAGCGAAGACGAAGTGCTGAAAATGCCGGGCCGCCTGCCGGATGGCAGGGTGGCAATCGTGGAAATCGCGGCACCCGGCAGCGGCGCCGCCAATCCCGGTTTCGACGTCACGCCGGCGCGTCTGGTCACCGGCCTGATCACCGAACGCGGCACTTGCGCCGCCACACCCGAAGGCTTACGCAGCCTTTTCCCCGAAACGCAGGAATAGAATTCCATGAAGTCGAGCTGGTCGGACAAGGACGCGCAGGATTTCATCGCCAAATACGCGCCCAAGGGCGTCAATGCGGACCTGGCGGTGCGCACCTACACCACGCGCCTGCTCGGCAGCGACCCGAAGATGGTGTTGCATGGCGGCGGCAACACTTCGGTGAAGACGACCGTGAAGGACCAGCTGGGCGAAGATGTGGAGGTGATCTGCATCAAGGGCTCGGGCTGGGACATGGGCGTGATCGAACCCGTCGGCTTGCCCTCCGTGCGGCTGGAGCCGCTGCGCAAGCTGCGCAAGCTGGACAGACTGTCCGATGAGGACATGGTCAACTTCCAGCGCATCAACCTGCTGGATTCCACTTCGCCCAATCCGTCGGTCGAAACCCTGCTGCACGCCTTCCTGCCGCACAAATTCATCGATCATGTTCATTCGACGGCCGTTCTGGCGCTTACCGACCAGCCCGACAACAAGGCGCTGGTGCAGGAAGTCTATGGCGACCGTGTCGCCTATGTGCCCTACACCATACCCGGTTTCGCTTTGGCCAAGGCGGTGGCGGATGTGTTCGATAAGCATCCCAAGGCCGAAGGCCTGATTCTGCTGCAGCACGGCATCTTCTCGATGGGCGATACCGCCGAGCAGGCCTATTCGCGGATGATCGAATTCGTCACCATGGCGGAAGAACGCTTGAAGCTGCAGCGCAAGACCGCAGCCGCAGCCAAGCTGCCATCAAACCTGGCGACGCTGCCGCAAATCGCGCCCATCCTGCGCGGCGCGGTGGCGATCGAGAAGAGCCCGCTGTCGGGCACCGCCAAGCGCCAGATACTGGATTTCCGCACCAACCCGCAGATTCTCGCCTATGTGAACGGCGCGGAGCTGGCGCGTTACAGCCAGGTCGGGGTGGTGACGCCAGACCATACCATCCGCACCAAGAACTGGCCGGTGATCGTGCCGGCGCCCCAAGCCGGCAAGCTGGAAGAATGGGCCAAGGACGTTCATGCGGCGGTCGATGCTTTTGTGGCCCGCTATCACAAGTATTTCGAGGTCAACAACGCCAAGAGCCCGGTGAAGAAGAAGGAGCTGGACCCGCTGCCGCGCGTCATCCTGGTTCCGGGCATTGGCATGTTCGGCATCGGCGCCACCGCCAAGGACGCCGCCATCGCCGCCGACATTGCCGAGAATGCGGTGGCCGTGATCACCGATGCGGAAGCCATGGGCGAATATCGCAGCATCAGCGAATTCGACATGTTCGAAGTGGAATACTGGTCGCTGGAACAGGCAAAGCTGGGCAAGTCGAATGAAAAGTCGCTGGCCCGCCAGGTGGCGGTGGTCACCGGCGGTGGTTCGGGCATCGGCGCGGCGACCGCCAAAGCGATGGCCAAGGAGGGCGCGGAAGTCGCCATTCTGGACCGCGATCTGGAAGCGGCCAAAGCCGTGGCCAAGAAGATCGGCGGCAAGGCGCTGGCTGTGGAATGCGACGTCACCAATCCCCAAAGCGTGCGCGCGGCGTTCGATGCCGTGGTTTCGGCCTTTGGCGGCGTCGATATCGTGGTGTCCAATGCCGGGGCGGCCTGGCAGGGCACCATCGGCACGGTGGATGACGAAATCCTGCGCAAAAGCTTTGAACTGAATTTCTGGGCCCATCAGGCGGTGGCGCAGCACGCCACGCGCATCATGCTGGCCCAGGGCACCTATGGCTGCCTGCTGTTCAACACCTCAAAACAGGCAGTCAATCCGGGCAAGGATTTCGGCCCTTATGGTTTGCCGAAGGCCGCGACGCTGTTCCTGGTCAAGCAGTATGCGCTGGATCACGGCAAGGACGGAATCCGCGCCAATGCGGTCAATGCCGACCGCATCCGTTCGGGCCTGCTGACCGATGACATGGTGGCGGCGCGCTCCAAGGCGCGCGGTGTTTCCGAGAGTGACTATATGAGCGGCAACCTGCTCAAGCGCGAAGTGACGGCGGAAGACGTGGCAGATGCGTTCGTCTATCTGGCCACCGCGTCGAAAACCACGGCGGCGGTCATCACCGTCGACGGCGGCAATATCGAAGCGAGCATGCGTTAGAGATTGTCATGCCCGCGAAAGCGGGCATCCATGGACCTCCACACGGTGCTGGTGGATGGATGGATTCCCGCTTTCGCGGGAATGACAAATAGCTGATTGTTGAACCGGAAGTGCATCACATCGCTGTCGGCGACGGCGTGGCGGCGGCTGACTTGTCGATCAGCTGCTTCAGGACGTTCGCGTCCACATCGGCCAGTTTCTTGATATAGAGGCAGCCCTTGCCGCTGGTGTGCTTCCCCAGTTTCGCCATTAGCGCATCGCTGCCTTTGAACCGCGTCAGATACAGGACCAAAGCAGGCTTGCGCGGCGAAAATCCGATCAGCGGCATGTCGCCTTCATGGCCGCTGGCATAGACATAATGATGGGTGCCGAAACCGATGATGCTTGGCCCCCACATTTTGGATTTCTCGCCGGTGGCGGCCTGCATCAGCTTGACGAGGCTCTTGGCATCGGCGCGTTTGGTGTCGTCGGGAAGCGCGGCGATGAAGGCGGAAACGCTGGCTCTGGTGGCCTTGGTCTTGTTTTCCGCCATCGTTGTCTCCTGTCTTGTCATTCCCGGCTGAGCGTTGCGGCAGCAACGCGAAGGGAAGGGAATCCAGACATCGATCTCAGGCCCTTATGGATCCCCTTCCCTCGCATCGCGCTATCGCGCGTTGCTCGCCGGGGATGACACGCTGCGCGTGTCAATTGTTGAACCGGAAATGCATCACGTCGCCATCGGCGACGACATACTCTTTGCCTTCCAGCCTGAACTTGCCGGCCTCGCGCGCGCCGGCTTCGCCCTTGCCCGCGACATAATCGGGATAGGCGATGGTTTCGGCGCGGATGTAGCCCTGCTCGAAATCGGTATGGATGACGCCGGCGGCCTGCGGGCCCTTGGAGCCCCTGGTCACGGTCCAGGCCCGGGCTTCCTTGGGCCCCACGGTGAAGAAGGTCAGCAGGCCCAATAGTTCATAGCCGGTGCGGATCAGGCGGTTGAGGCCGGGTTCTTCCAGCCCAAGGCTATCCAGAAAGTCGGGGCGGTCGGCGCCCGGCATCTGCGCGATCTCTTCCTCGATCTTGGCCGAGATCACCACGCTGCGCGCGCCTTCGGCTTTCGCCATCGCTTCGACCTTGGCGGAAATGGCGTTGCCCGTGGCGGCAGAGGCTTCCTCGACATTGCAGACATACAGAACCGGCTTTGCGGTCATCAGGCCCAGCTGGGAATAGGGGCCGCGTTCTTCCGGCGCCAGTTCGGCGCGGCGGGCGGGCTTGCCTTCGCGCAACAACACAACCGCCTTCATCATCAGCGCCAACTGTTCCTTGGCTTCCTTCTCGCCGCTATTGGCCTTCTTCTCCAGCGGCTTGATGCGCTTTTCCAGGCTTTCCAGGTCGGCCAGCATCAATTCGGTTTCCACCGTCTCGGCGTCGGAAACCGGATCGATCTTGCCTTCGACATGGGTGATGTCGTCGTCCTCAAAACAGCGCAGGACATGGGCCACCGCATCGACTTCGCGGATATTGGCGAGGAACTGGTTGCCCAGCCCTTCGCCCTTGGAGGCGCCGCGCACCAGGCCGGCGATATCGACGAAGGTGATGCGGGTGGGAATGATCTCCTGCGAGCCGGCGATCGCGGCCAGGGTTTCCAGGCGCGGATCTGGCACCGCGACATCGCCGACATTGGGCTCGATGGTGCAGAAGGGATAGTTGGCCGCCTGCGCCGCCGCGGTCTGCGTAAGGGCGTTGAAAAGGGTCGACTTGCCGACATTGGGCAGGCCGACGATGCCGCATTTGAAACCCATTACTCTGTGTCTTTCTTCTTCGGTTCTTGCTTGTCAGGCTTTGGGGGCTGCAGCAGCAGCGCCACCTTGCTCATGAATCCCTTGTCGTCGTCCTTTGCCAGCAGTGGCGCGGCCTCGACCATCGCCCCCACCAGCGGCCTCAGCCAGGCGATCTCGTCGGCGGTGAAATTCTGCAGCACATGGCCACTGACCCGGTCCTTGTCGCCGGGATGGCCGATGCCCAGCCGCACCCGGCGATAGTCCGGCCCCAGCGTGGCGGTGATGGAGCGAAGTCCGTTCTGTCCGGCATCGCCGCCGCCGGTCTTCACCTTGAGCTTGCCAGCCGCCAGATCGATCTCGTCATGCACCACCACCAGCGCCTCAAGCGGCAGCTTGAAGAAGCGCAGGGCGGGCCCGACGCTGTCGCCGCTGAGATTCATGAAGGTCTGGGGCTTGAGCAGGTAGGTCTTGCGGCCCGCCAGCGATCCTTCCGACAGCAGGCCGTCGAACTTGGCCTTCCAGGGACCGAATTTGTGATGGGCGTGCAGTTCGTCCACGACGATGAAGCCGGCATTGTGCCGGTTCCTCGCATATTGCGAACCCGGATTTCCCAACCCGGCGATAAGAAGCGGCGTATCCATGCCGCCCCCTTTCGGCAGCGGTTACTTCTTGGCCGGAGCAGCGGCCGGCTTGGCGCCGGCAGCGGGCTTGGCGCCAGCAGCAGCAGGCGCGGCGCCGGCGGCGGGAGCAGCACCTTCGGCAGGGGCGGCTTCGGCGGCGGGCGCGGCGGCGGCGGCCGCGGCAGCGCGCTGCTCTTCGATCACGCTGGTCGGCGCGACGATGGAGCAGATGGTGAAGTCACGGCCACGCAGCAGCGGCTTCACGCCCTTGGGCAGGTTGAGGTCGTTGATGTGGACCGACTCGTTGATGTCCAGCTTGGAGACATCGACTTCGATGGTGTTGGGAATGCTGTCGGCCGGGCAGGACAGCGGCATGGTGTGGCGCACGATGTTCAGCACGCCGCCCTTCTTCAGGCCGGGCGAGACCTCCTGGCCGTGGAAATGCACCGGAATGTCGAGCTTGACGGTGGCGCCTTCGGCCAGGCGCATGAAGTCCACATGCACGGGGCGGTCGCTGACCGGGTCCAGCTGCACGTCACGCGGGATCACGCGGGTCTTCTTGCCGGCAACGTCCAGCATGAACAGGGTGGTGAGGAAATGGCCGGCATCGACATGGCGCTCCAGGGTGCGGCCGTCGACACTGATGTTCTCGGGCGTGGAGGTGCCGCCATAAATGACGGCCGGGATCAAGCCCTTGAGGCGCGCCTGGTAGGCCGGGCCCTTGCCGGTACCCTCACGCGATTCCACCTTAAGTTCTTGAACTTGCGCCATTTTCCTGATCCTTCACAGCCCGGCTAAAGCTCTAGGCCTTCCGGAGAAGGGGGCTTTTAGCGAAAAGGCCTGCGCCCTGCAACCGGGCCCTTGGCGCCGCTTTGCGGCATGCTAGCCTCTCCCAAACGGGAGGGGAACCCATGCAAAGCGCATTGATCGCCATCGCTGCGGCGGGGCTGGCCGGGTGGCTGTTCGGGGCCGCTTGGTACACGACCCTGGGCAAGCCCTGGCAGCGGGCCCACGGCATTAACGTGGACGACTGTGCGGACAAGAAGATGCCACTGACGCCGATGGTGGTGGCGCTGCTGGGCGCTATCGTGATGGCGGCGGTGCTGTACCAGGTGATGGCCGGCCTGGGGGTCATGACCGTTGGTCAGGCTGCCATCACCGGCCTGATCCTGGGGCTGGGCTTCATGTTCACCGCCACCCTGGTCAACAACCAGTTCCAGGGCAAAGGCAGGATCGCCACCCTGATCGATGGTGGGCACTGGACGCTGGTTCTGGTGATCGAAGCCGTGGTGATTGTGCTGCTGGCTTAACTTTTTCCCTCTCCAATGGCTTCGCCATGAGGGGGAAGGAAGCTGGTGGATGCTGGGGGTGAGGAGCGGTTCGCCGAAGGCGAACGAAATGGTCCGGTGGACCATTTCGAGTGACGAACGCCGCGAGCTAAAGCGAGCGGCCGGACCGCTCGGCGCAAATGCCTCGCTCGAGCCAATCAATCAAACAAGCTGGAGACAGACGCTTCGTTGTTGATGCGCCGCATCGCTTCGCCCAGCAGGGGCGCGATGGAGATGGTGCGGATATTGGTGCAGGATTTCACGGCATCCGTCGCCGGAATCGAATCCGTCACCACCATCGATTTGAGCCCGGAATTCTTGATCCGCTCCACCGCCTTGCCCGAAAACACGCCGTGGGTGGTATAGGCATAGACCTCGGTGGCGCCACTGTTCATCAGCGCTTCTGCGGCGTTGCACAACGTGCCGCCGGAATCGACGATATCGTCGATCAGGATGCAGGACCGCCCTTC
>JBBSKJ010000139.1:0-6513 GCA_038256475.1 Micropepsales bacterium
CCGCCCTGCGCGCCGCGGAGTTTGGGATTTTCGCCCGCGACATGGCGATCTGCGGCGGCCTGCTGCTGATGGTGGGGATGGGGCCGGGCCCCTTTGCCATCGATAACAAGGGCAGCGGTGGCGGCGGAAAACGCCGCTAGTCGTTCTAGTGTGAGCTGACGTCCAGCAGCAGCGCCGCCAAGGCGCCAGGCTCCAGCATTTCCAGCGCGTCTTCCGGTCGCGGGCCCTGGGTGACATGGGCCAGCCGCGCGCCGCCGGTGATGGCGGCCAAAGCCGCGCCCAGGCGGCGGGTACGATCCATGTTGGTGACGATGACGCGGCGGAAGCGGAAGGCCGAAACGATGTCGCTGACATCTTCGGCATCGCTGAGTGCCGAAATCACGCCGATGGTTTCCACGCCTTCGATTTCACCCAGCGCGCTGAAAGCCGAAGCGGCGCGGGCGTTGAGGGGATTGAAGCCCTCGGCTTCCATCACGGTCAGAATCTCAGGCGGATTGGTGCCGGTGCGAAACAGCGCCAGCCCGCCATCGGCGCGGGCCAGTTCCGTCTTGCGGCCGATCAGCTTGGCGGCATGGACGATCTTGGAGGCGACGGCGCATTTGCCTGCGCCGGCGGGGCCGACCAAGAGGATGCCGCGCGCTTTTTCGAAATCGATCGGGGCAGGCGCCATGCGCTGGTCGAGTGCAAAGGCCAGGGCGGCGTCGGCGCTGACATCGGGAAACTTCGATGCCTCGCGCACCAGCGCGGCGGCCAGGTTTTCGGGCAGGCGGTGACGCTTCAGGGCCCCGCCCAACAGTCCGCGCAGATCGGCGCGGGGGAAGGAGAGAACCGCGGCGGTTTCGGTGGAAGCGGCCTGTGCCATGGTTACACCTGACCTTTAGACTTGACCCAGGGTGCGCAGCCGCACCGAGGCATGGATTTCGTTCTGGCTCATCACCACCGTCTGGGGACGGAAGCGTTCGATGATGGAGCGCACAAAGGGACGGATTTGCGGGCTGGTCAGCATCACCGGCACTTCGTTCTTGCCGCTGGCCTCGTCAAAGGCTTCGCGCACCTGCTGGATGAACTGCTGTAGCTGGGAGGGCGCCATGGCGAGCTGGCGTTCTTCGCCCTGGCCGATAATGGATTCGGCAAAGGCCTGTTCCCAGGCCGGCGACAGCGCGATCAGCGGCAGGTAACCGGCCGGCGAAATATTGGCGTGGCAGAGCTGACGGGCCAGGCGGGCGCGTACATGCTCGGTGATGTAGAGCGCATTCTTGGTGTGGCCGACGGCTTCGGCGATTCCTTCCAGCACCTGCGGCAGGTCGCGGATCGAAACCCGTTCGCCCAGCAGGGTCTGCAGCACGCGCTGCACGCCGGTGACCGAAATCTGCGACGGCACGATATCTTCCACCAGCTTCTTGTTCTCGGGCGGCAGGTCGTCCAGCAGCTTCTTGGTTTCGGCATAGGACAGCAGCTCGGCCATATGGCTCTTGAGCACTTCGGTCAGATGCGTGGTCAGCACGGTGCCGGGATCGACCACGGTGAAGCCGCGGAAGGAGGCTTCTTCCTTGAGGGCGCCGCTGACCCAGGTGGCGGGCAGGCCGAAGGCCGGCTCGGTGGTGTGGGTGCCGGGCAGGTCGATGGGCAGGCCCTTGGGATCCATGATCAGGAAGCTTCCCGGGAAGAGGTCGCCCTTGCCGGAATCGAATTCCTTGATGCGGATGCGATATTCGTTGGCGCCCAGCTGCATGTTGTCGAGAATGCGCACGGCGGGCATCACAAAGCCCATCTCCTGCGCCAGCTGGCGGCGCAGCGCCTTGATCTGGTCGGTGATGCGGTGGCCCTGCACGTCATTGATCAGGGGCAGCAGGCCATAGCCCAGTTCGATGCGCAGCAGGTCGAGCGCCAACGCGGAAGAGATCGGTTCCTCCTTGGGCGGGCCATCGGCCTGCGCCACGGCGGCGGCGGCTTGGGCCGTGCGGACGTCCTTGCGCTTGTAGGCATACCAGGCGAGCGCGCCGGTGGCGGCGGACAGGCCGGCGAACACCAGGGTTGGCATGCCGGGCATTACGGCGACCAGGCCCATCACGGCGGCGGCCATGCCGAGGGCCTGGGGATAGTAGGAGAGCTGGGTCATCAGCGCCTTGTCGGTGGCGCCTTCGACGCCGGCCTTGGAAACCATCAGGCCCGCCGCGACCGAAACGATCAGCGCGGGCATCTGGCTGACCAGACCGTCGCCAACGGACAGAAGCGTAAAGGTGTGGGTGGCGTCGCCAAAGCTCATGCCGCTCTGCACCACACCGATGATGATGCCGCCCAGAACGTTGATGCCGACAATCAACAGGCCGGCAATGGCGTCGCCGCGCACGAATTTGCTGGCGCCGTCCATGGCGCCGAAGAAGTTGGATTCCGCTTCGATTGTCTTGCGGCGCTCCTTGGCTTCCCTTTCATCGATCAGGCCGGCCGACAGGTCGGCGTCGATCGCCATCTGCTTGCCGGGCATCGCGTCCAGGCTGAAGCGCGCCGCGACTTCCGCGATGCGGCCCGAACCCTTGGTGATGACCACGAAATTGACGATGATCAGGATAGCGAAGACGATGACGCCGATGACGAAATTGCCCTGCATCACCAGGTTGCCGAAGGCCTGAATGACATAGCCGGATGCGGCGGTGCCTTCATTGCCATGGGCCAGGATCAGGCGGGTGGAGGCGAGATTCAGCGCCAGCCGCAGCATGGTGGTAATCAGCAGAATGGTCGGGAACGAGCTGAATTCCAGGGGCTTGGTGACAAACACCGCCGTCATCAGGATCAGGATGGAAAAGCTCAGCGAAAAGGCCAGCCCGATGTCCAGCAACCAGGTCGGCAGCGGCACGATCAGCACCATCAGGATGGCCATGATGCCGATCGCCAGTCCCAGATCGGACTTGCGGATCAGGCCGCCGATCTTGGCGGGCGAGAAATCATAGCCCGTGGAAGCCGTGGTGCCGATGTCAGACATTAAAGGTTAACCCGCCATCCGTTGTTCGCCATGGCTGGGAATGCTCAGTCCGGAGTCGGAATATTCGCGCAGCTTGTTGCGCAGGGTGCGGATCGAGATGCCCAGGATGTTGGCGGCATGGGTGCGGTTGCCCAGGCAATGGTCCAGCGTGTCCAGGATCAGGTCGCGTTCGACATCGCTGACCGTGCGGCCGACCAGGCCGCGGGTGACGGCGGTGGCGGAGACCACGGCGCTCTGGACAGAAGGGTCCTGTGACAGGAGCATCGGCGCGGGGCCAACCTGGGTGCCGTCTGGCAGGCGAATGGCTTCCGGGCTGATCTCGCTGCCCTGCGCCAGCAGGACGGCGCGGTGGATGGTGTTTTCCAGTTCGCGGACATTGCCCTTCCAGTAATGCCCCAGCAGCAGCCTTTCGGTCGGCGAGGAGATCACGCGATAGGGCACGCCATTGGCTTCGGCATATTTGCGCGCGAAGTGATGCGAGAGGGCGCGAATATCCTTGGGCCGTTCGCGCAGGGCCGGAATGCGCAGGTTCACGACGTTCAGACGATAGAGAAGGTCTTCGCGGAAGGTGCCATGCTTGACCGCTTCGGCCAGGTCGCGGTTGGAGGTGGCGATGATGCGGATATCGACCTTGACCGGCTTGGTGCCGCCGACGCGGTCGATTTCGCGTTCCTGAATGGCGCGCAGCAGCTTGGCTTGCAGGCGCGCATCCATTTCGCTGATTTCGTCCAGCAACAAGGTGCCGCCATTGGCTTCTTCGAACTTGCCGATGCGCCGGGCGATGGCGCCGGTAAAGGCGCCCTTCTCATGGCCAAACAGTTCGGATTCCAGCAGGTTTTCCGGGATCGCGGCGCAGTTGACCGAAATGAACGGCTTGTCGGCGCGCTGTGACTTGCGGTGCACGTAACGGGCCAGAACCTCTTTGCCCGTGCCGCTCTCGCCCGTGATCAGGATCGAGGCTTCGCTGCCCGCGATCTGGTCGGCCAGGCCCAGCACGGCCGTCATGGCTTCGTCTTCATGCACCAGCTGGTGGGATTCGTCCGCCACCGCCGCCAGCACCGCCGCGATCAGTTCGGCGTCGGCGGGCAGGGGCAGATATTCCTTGGCGCCGGCACGGATCGCGTCCACGGCGCGGCGCGTGTCGGTGCCGATGCCGCAGGCCACCACGGGCGTGCAGATGCGCTCGGCCGCCAGGCCGCGCACCAGCGAACCGATGTCCAGGCTCACATCGCAGAACACCAGGTCGGCGCCGACACCGCCGCGCAAGCTGGCAAGCGCCTGCTCGATATCCGTGGCGTGGGTGACTTTCGCGCCCTTGGCCATCGCGATCTTGGTGGCGAGGCCGATCTGGCCCTGGAGGCTTCCGACGATAAGAAGACGCATGATGGTATCCCTTCAGTCCTTTAGGAGCCGGACCCGGCCTTGATGATTTCGGTCATGGTGACGCCCAGCCGGTCTTCGACCAGCACGACTTCACCGCGCGCGACCAGGCGGTCATTGACATAGATGTCGATGGCTTCGCCGACCTTGCGGTCGAGCTCGATGATGGTGCCCTTGCCCAGCTTGAGCAGCTGGCTGACTTCCATGCCGCTCTTGCCCAGCACGGCCGAGACGGTGACCGGCACGTCGAACACCGCTTCCAGGTCCTGGGCGCTGTGCTTGGGCGTGTTTTCGGCCGGAGCATCGGTGTTGAGCAGCGCGGCAGCGGCCGGCGCGGCTTCGTGGCTCAGATCGGGCAGATCGACATTGTCGGTCGCCATGGGATTATCCTTTCACTTCTGCAATATTGGAAAAACGGTGGGCGATGAGGTCGGTAAGGGCCTCTTCGATCATCTGTTCGCTGCGCTCGGCACCGCCGCCGCGCCATTCGATGCGGCAGTCGCCGCCCTGCATGTGCGCGTCTTCGGCGATCAACACGCGGCCCTCATAACCTTCTTCATGGGCGATCTCGTCCAGACGGTCCTTGAGCGCTTCGATCACCACCGGCGCGGCGCGCAGGGTGATGCGCGGTTCGCCGATGGCCTGATGCATGGCCTGGCGCAGGGCGATTTCGACATCGCCGGCGGGCAGGGCGGGCAGGGCGGCCAGGGCGGCGGGAGCGATCTTCTTGGCCATGGCCAGGGCAATGGCGGCGGCTTCATTGCGCAGCGCCTCGACCTCGGCATGGCTTTCGTCCAGGGCGGTGCGGACCTGCGCCGCCAGCGCCTCGACGGCCGCGGCGATGCGCGCCGTGGCGCCATTCTCGCCTTCATGACGGGCGAGGGTCTTGAGCGACTCAAGCTCCTCGATGGTCAGGGTCTGCTTCTGGCGCGCCTGCGCGGACGGCGCGCGGCGGTCGCCATCGGCGTGGAATTCGGTGTCGAAGGTGAATTTTTTCGCCGGGTTCATCAGTACACCAGCTCGTCTTCGGCGCTGCCGCCGGCGATCATGATCTCGCCCTTGTTGGCAAGGTCCTTGGCGACATTGACCATGCGCATCTGGGCTTCGTCGACGTCCTTGAGGCGCACCGGGCCCATGGCTTCCATGTCATCGCGCAGGATCTTGCCGGCGCGTTCGCTCATGTTGGAGAAGAAGACATCGCGCAACCCGTCGGTGGCGCCCTTCAGCGCCAGGCCCAGCTTGTCCTTCTCGACATTGCGCAACAGGGTCTGGATCGAACCCGGATCCAGCTTGGAAAGGTCTTCAAAGGTGAACATCAGCGCCTTGATGCGCTCGGCGCTGTCGCGCGAACGTTCTTCCAGAGCGGTGATGAAGCGGCTTTCGGTCTGGCGGTCGAAATTGTTGAAGATCTCGGCCATCTGCTCATGGGCGTCGCGCTTGGCGGTGCGCGCCAGGTTGGACATGAATTCGACGCGCAGGGTCTGCTCGACCTTGTCCAGAATATCCTTCTGCACGCTTTCCATGCGCAGCATGCGCTGTACCACTTCCAGGGCAAATTCTTCGGGCAAGGCGCCCAGCACGCGCGCGGCATGTTCCGGCTTGATCTTGGAGAGCACCACCGAAACGGTCTGCGGATACTCGTTCTTGAGATAGTTGGCCAGAACCGTCTCGTTCACATTGGCCAGCTTGTCCCACATGGTGCGGCCCGCCGGGCCGCGGATTTCTTCCATGATCGAGCCGACTTTTTCCGCCGGCAGGATGTTGGTCAGCAGACGTTCGGTGGATTCATAGGAACCCATCAGCGAGCCGGTGCCCGACATCTGGCCGACGAAATCCACCAGCAGCTTTTCGATCAGGCTGGAGCTGACCGAGCCGAGATTAGACATGACCTGGGAGACTTCCTTGATCTCCTCCTCGTCCATCATCTGCCAGATCTTCTCGGAATGGTCTTCGCCCAGAGACAGCATGATGATGGCGGCACGCTCGGCGCCGGAGAGCGACCGTATGTCTTCCTTGACCTGGGCTTTGGCGGGTTTTGACATGGTTTAAACCGGTTGGTGCAGCCAGGTGCGGATGATCGCCAGCGCTTCTTCGGGATGCGCCGTGACCACTTCACCGACTTTCTTGATCGAGGATTCGCGCACCTGGCCGTC
>JBBSKJ010000140.1:0-6497 GCA_038256475.1 Micropepsales bacterium
GCCATCGCCCTCATCCTGGAAGGCGAGATGGCCTACCAGATCGAAGGCGAGCGCGATTTCACCGCCCGCCCTGGCGACATCGTCTATGTGCCCCAGGGCCGCTGGCACCGCGCCGTGCCGGGCGGCAGCGTCATGGCGGCCCAGGTTTCGGTAAGCCCGGTGGCCAACGCGCTCAGCCTTACGGACCCCGGCGCAGCCACGCGTTGACCAAGCGTCTCCGCTGACAGCACCGGGAGGCTGTTGCCACCCTTCTCCACGATGAAACCGGCGCGCGGCACCAAAAGTCCGAAGGGGAATGCCCCTGGCGCTCGCACAGGAACTGAGGCCATCCCCAAGGGCCGGCGATGGAACTCTTGAGCCGATAGCCCGTTGCAATCCAAGTGTCGCGCGGGCCCGTATTTTTCAGCGGCAAGCCGGCAGCCTCGCAAGGACTCATGGCAACTCAAAAGATAGTCTGCATTCTGAACGGCAGTGCAAATTCCCAGAAAGCGGCGGCATCCTGCAATGAGGTTGCAACCTATTTTGCCTCGAAAGGGAACGCTGCGAACGTGCACATCGCCAAGAATGGCAGCGAACTCTCCCGCCTCGCAAAAACTGCCGTCGCGCAAGGCGCTACAACAGTCGTAGCCGGCGGCGGAGACGGCACTATCAGCGCCGTCGCTGCCGAATTGGTGCGCACGGAAGCTGCCCTGGGAGTCATTCCGATGGGAACACTCAACCATTTCGCAAAGGATATGGGTGTGCCTCTGGATATTCACCAAGCCATGGAAAATGTGATTTCTGGCGTTTCCGTTCGGATCGATGTCGGGACGGTCGGCGGCCACACCTTTCTCAACAACGCGAGTGTGGGCATCTATCCCAAGCTGGTAGCACATCGCGAAAACCTGCAAGCCAATGGAATGGCAAAATGGATCGCCATCGTACCGGCAGCGCTTCGCGTGTTGCGGTTCTATGCCCCACAGCGCATCACGATCGAATCGGACGTAAAGGGAAGAATAGTGGACAAGGTTCCGTTTGTTTTCATCGGAAACAACGAGTACGAATCATCTGGCCTGGAGATCGGTAAACGCAGTCGATTAAATGCAGGGCGACTGTGGGTTTATAGAGGGTCCGCGGCCACCCGCCTGGAGATCGCACTTCTCGCCGCCAAATCTCTTGCCGGTTGTCCCGCCGCGCGCGAGCTCGAGATTTTCAGCACGGAGAATTTCACGCTTCGCACGAAGCACGCTCGCCCCCGGGTGGCCATTGACGGTGAAGTCCTGGTTTTGGACTCTCCGCTCGAATTCCGATCCCTGAAGGCCGCGCTTTCCGTCGTCGTTCCTCACCCCACTCTATCGGCGAACACGTAGCCGTGCGCACCATTGCTCACATCTCAGATCTTCATTTTGGTCAGATTGAGCCAGCCACCCTTCCCGCACTCACGGCCGCCTTGCACGCCGAAAAACCAGATGTGCTTGCCGTATCGGGGGATTTGACTCAGCGTGCGCGCAAGCATGAGTTCATTGCAGCGCGGCAGTTTCTGGATGACCTTCCCGGGGCCCCTATAATCGTGCCTGGAAACCACGACGTTCCGCTCTTTAATGTTTTATCGCGATGGCTATCTCCGCTGGACAACTATCGACGGTACATTTGCAATGACTTGCAGCCGTTCTTTGCAGATCAGGAAATCGCCGTTCTGGGCGTGAACACCGCTCGCTCGCTGACCTTGAAGGATGGGCGCATCAACCGGCAGCAGGTTGAGTCCAGCTGTGAAAAGCTGCGCGGGTGCAAGCACGGTGTCATGCGTGTCATTGTTGCCCACCATCCGTTTGACGCCACCGAGGCCCAAGCAGGCGCCATTGTAGGCCGCGCGGATATGGCGATGGAACAGTTTGCGGGGTGCAAGGTGGATATTATCCTTACAGGGCATCTCCATATGAGCAGCGCCCGAGAGAGCAGTGTCCGCTACAAAAACCTTGGCCATTCGACGCTCATCGTTCAGGCGGGCACCGCTACATCCAAACGCACCCGGGGCGCACCCAATATGTGGAACCTCATTCGCATCGATCAGGGGAAGATTACCCTTGATAGCTGGGGTTGGCTTCCCCGCGAGGAGCGTTTTTCTGTTTTTAGCACCGACGTGTTTCATAGGAGCCCGAATGGGTGGACAAAGCTTCCGAATTGACAGGAGGCTTTTCGGGATTTCGAGGCCGAAGCACGTGTTACATGTGATATGTTGCTTGTGCATCCGCAACGGTTCATGAAAACGTGTCTGCGGCATATCATGGATGCGGCAGGCCCAATCTGAAAAGGATTGTTCTCTTGCGAGAAATACGATCCCGCACCGGTAGACATGGACAACGCCACTGGCTCGGTTTGGGACCCAGCCCATTTAGACCCACAGTCCTGAAGCGAACCTGGCACTGCTTCGAGAGGCACCGGATTCCTCTTGTGGCGGCAGGTGCGACTTTCTTTATTGTCCTGGCGATATTCCCCACATTTGCTTCCATCGTCACCCTGTTCGGCCTCTTTTGGGATCGGGCTGAAATTTCGCAGCAAATTTACCGGGTCTCGGCCTTTCTGCCGCGTGGGGGCGTCGCAACAATGAGTAGTGAACTGCAACGCCTCTCCGCGCAGCCTCCGCAAGCCATCGGCCTCGCATGGGCTGTCAGCTCGCTCGTAGCGCTCTGGAGCGCAAGCGGCGGGGTAAAAGCGATTATGGAGGGCCTGGACGTTGCCTATGAGGTTCGCGAAACCAGAAGTTTCTTCAAATTCACCCTCAGCGCTTTGTTCATTGCTGTTCTGGGTATCTTCGTCTCGGTCATCTCGCTCAGCATAGCCGTTATTCTGCCCTACCTCTTTGCCTATGCCCCTTATCAGTCGGCTTTGGAACAGTGGGTCACGATCGCCGCATGGCCGGGCGCATTCCTGCTGAGCCTGCTCGTTATATCGCTGGTGTACCGCTTTGGACCCAACCGTCAACGCGACTGGCATTGGTTCAGTTGGGGCGCTGTTCTGGCAAGCGCCCTGTGGCTCGCTGGTACGGTGCTGTTCAAATATTATGTCAGCAATTACGGCAGCTTTGACCGGGTATATGGCGGTGTCGGCGCTTTGATCGGCTTCATGGTGTGGATATGGATATCCCTGCTGGTTCTACTTTTCGGCGCCGAATTGAACCGCGAAATCGAGCGACAGAATAGTTCTGACGGCCTCAAGGACAGCGAACAGCGCCCCTCCCCAAGCCTCAATAGTCGAATTGATAGCTGAGGCCGATGCTGCTGCCCCGGTCCTGCGCGGCAACAGCGCCTTGCGTAACCGTTGCGTCGACGCCGGCACTGATGGTGGCCTGGGCCTTGATATTTCTTGTCAGGTCAACCTGTACCTGTGCTCTTGTGCCCCCCGAGACCCCCTGGCGGGCTCCCACATATACGTTCCGGGAGACATACTTTCCGGCTTCGATCGTGGTGTTGTTGCCTGAGCCGGAGTCACTTCCCACGGCAAAGCGGTCAAGGCCCAGACCGCCACGAATTGACGTCATGGGACTGAAGCCCGATCCAAGGCCCGCCATTGAGGCCAGTGCCTGGGCGCCTTCGGCCAGTTGCCACGGGCTGAGCCGCGTGGCGCTTTGCTGAAACAGCAATCGCGCCACGATCTCATCCTGGGGCAGTGACGGTGAACTGGACAGGCTGATCCTGGGCGACGAAGCATAGCCGGCCACCGTCAGCGTCGCCGTTACGCCCCCTGACGTTTGGGACGCGGTAAAGTCAAGGGCCGGATCCATGCGTCCCCGAACCCCCGTCCCGTCGAACGTTATCTTGCCGGCGGTGAAGTCCAGCGTTTGCCCCGCCAAGGTCAACGTACCGCGCCGCATCTCGAAACCACCGTCAATTCGCGGACTCTGCGCGGTACCGCTGATGTTCAGATTGCCTCCCAGGTCGGCATCTATGCCGCGTCCTCGCAGCGTCATCGGCCCGGTGGTGCGAACGGCAAGCGCCAGTCTCAAGATGCCACCAAACGCGCCGCCCTCGGAGCGTTGGGGTCCGCGGTTGCGGATATTCAGCGTGCGCACTTCCGGCGGAAACGACTGCGGCAGGTTTACCTCCGAGCGCGGGACAGTAATGTCGCCCTTCAAAAGAATGTCGCCCAGGACCTTCCCACTCAGCCGCGCCGAGCCCGACAGGGTGGCCGCCAGGAGATCGCTTGCGAGCGGCCTCGCATTGTTCGCAGTTACTGCGATATCGAGGGGCATCCCGGCAGACCAGACATCTAAGGTGCCGGTGGCGTTGATGGTGCCGTCTCCCGCCTGGGCCGACAAGGTCACCAGATGGATGCCGTCTTTCTGCGCCTTCAAATCGGCCTGCATGTCGCGCAGCCGGATGCCGCGGGGAAAATCCTGGAACTCGCCGCCCGACAGCGTGGCTGAACCGCGCAAGCGGGGCGCCGCGAAGGTGCCTGCGACAACGGTGTTGATCTGGAAAATCCCGCGCAGGCGCCGCCCATCTGCCGCGAGAACGGGATCGAGCAATATCAGGTCGACGCTGCCAGCAAGCGTTAGCTGAAGTTCGCCCACGCTGCTCAATGGGACCCGGCCACTCAGATTGAGGCGGGTGGACTTGCCCGCAGCCAGGACCGCCTTCACAGCCGCCGTCTTCCCCTCGAGCAGGATATCGGCGTCCAGATCCGACCCGGTAGCGGATGTCACCGCATAGACCCGGTTGCGAATATCTCGCCCGCGCAAGGTAATCGCCCCCTGGGGCGATTGCAGCGTGCCGTTCAGATTGGCGGTGGCCGACAGCGTACCACTGGCGGACACCTGGGGAAAAAAGAGCGAAATGGTCTCGGCCCTTATGCCCTGCACGGACACGGCGAGGGCGAGCTTGGGCATTACCGCGCCGGAAACGCTGATGGTCCCGCCGCCGGCTGACAGTTTCAAATCCTCAATGCTCAACCCTTCGGCGAACTGCACCCGCGCGGGTGCAGCCAGCGTGACGGTTTCGCTGCGCCAGTCCGCTTTCATCTGGCGCAGCACCACCACCTGGCCCGGCATGTCCAGGACGGCATTGGCGGACAGGATGGCGGGGCCGGCTTGAGGGTGGGTCAGCCTTGCATTGGCGTCCAGCACCAGCGCCTCCAGCGGGCCCTGGACTTTGCCACTGCCATCGCCTGCCCAGCCCAGCGCGGCAAGTTTTGAGGCTTCAAAGCTCAGTGACAGCATCGGCTGCGCAAAGATGTCGGTCACCCCGCCCGCGACGGTGAGCAACCCCAACGTCAAACCGGCCATGCTGATATTGGTGGCGCGGCCTGTCAGGCCGACTGCCGGCTTGCCGCCCGGGGCCGTCAGCCTCGCAGCCAAGTGCAGGGTGCCTGTGGCAGACACCCCGGTGAACAGGGACAAGTCACCCAGAGACTGAACATCCAGAGTACCGCGGCCGGTTATCGCCCCGTTGTCAGGCAAGGCGAGGTTCGCGCGCAGGGCTGCTGATCTCCAGTCTCCCGTGATGGCCACGTTGTTCCGACCGGAAAGCGTCGCCGACAGCGCCAAGGGCGATTTTGCGAAGCGCCCCCGCGCCTGCAGGGTGCCGGAAACCGGCCGCGGCAACCCGACCGCGCGCAGCGTGAGATTCACCCGCTCGCGCGCGAAGCCTCGGGGTGCCATGTCCATGCTGCCGGAGGCCGCGAGGAGCGCCTTTTCGACAGGCCCGGTTACCTGCCCAGACAGGCCGCCCTGCCCGACAAGCGCAGGCGTAAGCCGCGAAAGGTCTTTCATGGTGACGGAACCGCGGAAATCCAGCCGGCCCGCGCGCATCTCGCCACTGATGCGTGAGGCCAGCGCCGCGCTATCCAGTGCGAATTGGGGCATGATAAAATTTCTGCCGGAAAGTTCAGCGCGCGCGTTCACGGTCGCATGGCCCAGCAGGCGCGCGAGCAACGCGCTGCCTTGCGCCTTTATGTCCCCCTCCAGCGCGATTGTCGTTTTTGCGCCGACGATCGCAGCATTGACCACCATGGACGCTGAACCGGCGACGTCCGCGCCGGCGATCGCCCCAAATGGCACGAGCGACGGGATCGTCCAGGAAGCGCTGAGATCCTCGCCGCCCCGCGTGTTGGCCGTCCCTTCGAGGCGGGTAAATGGATGTTGTATGGAAAAGCGCAAGGGGCGCCGCGGCGCGGAAAGATCGGCCGTCAGCATAGCCTGCACCGGCGCGCTTGCGAAAATTCCGGCTGCCCCCCCAGGGATTCGCAGTGCCTCCAGTCTGGCATTGGCATCCACCCGCCCGCCGGTACCGTTTATGTCCGCTATCAGCGCCGAGGCGCGATAGCCGCTAGCCTCCAAATCGGCAATGCGCACGTCACCGCGTATCTGCGGCGCATCGAATTTTCCTTCAAAGCGCCCCTGCGCCGTCAAAGACGCCCAACCCAATGCCGGGTTCAGCTGCATGCGGGGGGAGCGCGCAGCAAACGTGATCTGTGCGGCACGCGTTGCCAGCGACAAGGTACCCTGTGCCTGCGCCGACAGC
>JBBSKJ010000141.1:0-6485 GCA_038256475.1 Micropepsales bacterium
CGCCAGGTCCGCATTCACACCCTTGGGCGCGTATTTGGCGATGAAATCCTGCGCGTCCTTGTCCGACCAGCTCGACTTCATGGACTTTATTCCTGCGTTTCGGGGAACAGGCTGCGTAAGCCCTCGGGTGTGGCGGCGCAAGTGCCGCGTTCGGTGATCAGGCCGGTGACCAACCGCGCCGGCGTGACGTCAAAACCGGGATTGGCGGCGCCGCTGCCGGGCGCGGCGATTTCCACCGTGGCGATGGTGCCATCGGCCATGCGGCCGGTCATTTTCAGGATTTCGTCGGCGCTGCGTTCCTCGATCGGAATGTCGCGCCCCTCTGCGATGGTCCAGTCGATGGTCGAGCTGGGCAGCGCCACATAAAAGGGCACCCCATTGTCCTTGGCCGCCAGCGCCTTCAGATAGGTGCCGATCTTGTTGGCCACATCGCCATTGGCGGTAACGCGGTCGGTGCCGACAATCACCATGTCGACCTCGCCGGCTTGCATGTAATGGCCGCCGGCATTGTCGGCCAGGATGGTGTGGTCGACGCCATGACTGCCCAGCTCGAACGCCGTCAGCGAAGCGCCCTGGTTGCGCGGACGGGTTTCATCGACCCAGACATGCAGGTCGATGCCTTCGTCATGCGCCAGATAGATCGGCGCCAGCGCGGTGCCGTAATCCACCGTCGCCAGCCAGCCGGCATTGCAATGGGTGAGGATGTTGAGCGTCTCGCCCTTTTTCTCGTCCGCCAGTTCACGAATGATCTTGAGGCCGTTCTTTCCGATCGCTTCGCTCATCGCCACATCTTCATCGGCGATCAGCGCGGCTTCCTGCCAGGCGAGCGCCGCGCGTTGCCCGCGCGGCTGGTTCAGCAGCGCGCCGCGCATGCGCCACAGCGCCCATTTCAGGTTGATGGCGGTGGGCCGGGTCTCAGCCAGCATTTCCACCATCTTCTGGATATTGTCGTCGGACGGGTCTTCGCGAACCGCCAGCGCCAGGCCATAAGCGCCCACCGCGCCGATCAGCGGCGCGCCGCGCGTCTGCATGCTTTTGATGGCATGGGCCGCGGCTTCCACATCGCGCAACACCAGCGTGACGAATTCATGCGGCAGCTTGGTCTGGTCGATGATGCCAAAGGCATCCTCACCAACAGGCCAGACCGAGCGATAGTGTTTGCCTTGGATTTTCATGGTGCGGCGGGAGCCGTGGCCTTCATCGCAGGGTACTCGCAGAATTTCGCGTACCAGCCAGCTAATGTGGGGCGGGAACTTTTCCAATCAAGATCGGGCATGCGAAAATCCAGATAGCCCAGAGCGCAGGCCACCGAAATTTCGCCGATGGTGGGATCGTCGGCGAACTTGGCGCGCGCCAGCACATCCAGGCTGGCCAGCACCGCCGCCATGTGCCGGGTGCGCTGCGTTTCATTGACCGGCTGCTGGCGGCCTTCGATCACCCAGGCCACCGCCGCGTCGGCCAGGCCGTCGCCCAGCGCCTGCAGCCCGAGCGTCTTCCAGCGCCGCGCATCCTCTTTCCAGATGCTGTGATTGGGGAAGAACGCGCCCCCGCCGGCATGGTTGAGATATTCGCAGATCACCGGGCTGTCGATCAGCACCGAGCCGTCATCCAGCACCAGCGCCGGAATTTTTCCCAGCGGATTGATGCGGCGAAATTCCGGCTCCTGCGCCGGCAGGGTGCGGATTTCTTCCAGCTTCAGCTTGAGTTCGTGCGCGATGATCCGGCATTTGCGCGCAAAAGGTGACGCGGCGTTGGTGTAGAGCTTCAACCCTCAGTGCCCTTCAAAGGCCACCAGCGCCGTCACCGGCTTGCCGATGGCGCGCAGCTTGTCGGCGCCGCCCAGTTCGGGCAGGTCGATGACAAAGGAACAGCCGATGATATTGGCCCCGGCCCGCTCCAAAAGGCGGATGCCGGCAAAGGCGGTGCCGCCGGTGGCGATCAGATCGTCCACCAGCAGGATGCGTTCGCCCTTTTCCAGCGCGTCGACATGAATCTCGACCCGGTCCTTGCCATATTCCAGGTCGTAATCCTCGCCGATCACGGTATGGGGCAGCTTGCCCTTCTTGCGCACCGGGATGAAACCGACCGAAAGCTGATGCGCCACCGCGCCGCCCAGAATGAAGCCGCGCGCTTCCATGCCGGCGACCTTGTCGATCTTCATGCCCGCATAGGGCTGCACCATCTCGTCCACCGCGGCGCGAAAGGCGCGCGGATTGCCGAGCAAGGTTGTGATGTCGCGGAACATGATCCCTGGCTTGGGGTAATCGGGAATGGTGCGGATCGCGGCTTTGTAGTCCATGTCTTCAAACCTTCTTGAGCACGCGGCCGGCCACCGCATCGAGTTTTGCCGCAAGCGCGGGATCGCGCTTGTCGGGCGCGGTGATCAGCGCGAAATCCAGCACCGTTTCCGGCCGGTCCGGACAGGTTGAGGGCTGGCGGTCCGGCCCAAGCTTGGGCGCCACCGCCATGATCAGCTTCCTGGCATTGGCGGCATTCTGGTGCATCACCTTGATTACCGCCTCGACCGTCACATGCTCGTGATCGTCATGCCAACAGTCGTAATCGGTGACCATGGCGACGATGGCGTATGGCAGCTCGGCCTCGCGCGCCAGCTTGGCTTCCGGCATCGCGGTCATGCCGATCACGCTGCAATCCCAGCCGCGATAGAGGAAGCTTTCGGCGCGGGTGGAAAATTGCGGCCCCTCCATGCAGATATAGGTGCCGCCTTCGCTGTGATCGATCTTTTCTTCCCGCGCCGCCAGAGTCAGTGCGCCGGACAGGCGCGGACAGACCGGATGGGCCATGGGGACATGGGCGACGAAACCGGGCCCGAAAAAACTCTTCTCGCGCGCAAAGGTGCGGTCGATGAACTGGTCGGCCATCACAAAAGTGCCGGGCGGCAGTTCCTCTCTCAGCGAGCCGCAGGCCGACACCGAGATCACGTCTGTGACGCCGATGCGCTTCAGGGCGTCGATATTGGCGCGGTAGTTGATCGAGCTGGGAGTCTGGATATGGCCGCGACCATGACGCGGCAGAAACACCAGGTCGACGCCATGAAAGGTGCCGGTCAGCAGCTGGTCGGACGGCTCGCCCCACGGGCTTTTGACCGTCTGCCACTTGGCGTTTTCCAGGCCGGGAATCTCATAGACTCCGGAACCACCGACGATGCCGAGAACGGTTTTGGCCATGAAAAAGGGCGCCATCCTTGAAGACGGCGCCCTTTTAACATTTATGACCCGAGGGGCAATGCCTCGGTTGCGTGACGGTGGCGCCGCCTAATGCGCGTCGCGCCAGACCTTGCGGTACGCCGCGAACAGCAGGCCCGCCAGGGTGATGAGGAAGATCAGCACGCCAAAGCCCATGCGCTTGCGGTCTTCCATCTTGGGCTCGGCGGTCCAGGCCAGGAAGGTCACCAGGTCATGGGCCTGCTGCTCGACGGTCGCCTGGGTGCCGTCGGAATAGGTCACGCCATTGTTGTTGATCGGCTTGGGCATGCCGATCGCCCAGCCTTCGAAATAGGGATTGTAATGCTTGCCCGCAGCCACCTGGAAGTCGGCGGGCGGCTTTTCATCGTAGCCGGTGAGCAGCGAATAGACATACCGCGCGCCATCTTCGCGGGCCTTCACCATCAGCGACAATTCGGGCGGCAGCGAGCCGCCATTGTTGGCGCGGGCGGCATTCTCGTTCGGATAGGGCATCGGCATCTTGTCCGACAGCACCGCCGGACGGGTCAGGGGCACGCCCTTTTCGTCAACGGTTTCGCCCTGTTCATTGGGCTCGGCCGGGACACGCACCGCCGCCGCCAGAGCACGGGCCTGGGCTTCGGTGAATTCCGGGCCACCCTTGTCCGCCAGATTGCGGAAGGCAATGAATTGCAGGCCATGGCAAGCGGCGCAGACTTCCTTATAGACCTGGAAGCCGCGCTGCAGGGCGGCGCGGTCATAGGTGCCGAACGGGCCCTCGAAGCTGAATGCCACATCCTTGGGATGATGACGCGCCGTGGCGCTTTCCGCCGCGAACGCGCCGGCCGACGTCAAGAGCCCCAGACTCAGACCAACACCCAGACCGAGCGCCAGGTTACGCGAGAGTTTGATCAGACGCATGGTGGTTCTCATTCGGCAGGTTTGGCGGCGGAATCGCCGAGCACGGATTGCGCGATCGATGCGGGAAGCTTCTTGGGCGTCTCGATCAGTCCGACGATCGGCATGATCAGCCAGAAGTAGGCGAAGTAGTACAGGGTGGCGATACGGGCGACCCAGACCAGCGGAATGCCGAAGGCGGTGGCTTCCACGCTCTGCGCGCCGCAGTAACCCAGGATCACGCAGACCACCGCAAAGGCCCAGAAGAACTGCTTCATCAGCGGGCGGAAGCGGCAGGAGCGCACCCGGCTGGTATCCAGCCAGGGGATGAACACCAGGGTAATGATGGCGCCCGCCATAATGACCACGCCCAGCAGCTTGTCGGGAACCGCCCGCAGCATGGCGTAGAAGGGCAAGAGGTACCATTCCGGCACGATCTCCGGCGGCGTCACCAGCGGATTGGCCGGCTGGTAATTGTCCGGATTGCCGAAGAAGTCCGGCTCGTAGAACACAAAGCCCGCGAACAGGATCACGAAGCAGACCAGATAGAAGGCGTCCTTCACCGTGTAATAGGGGTGGAAGGGCACGGTGTCCTGCGGGCTCTTCACATCGATGCCCAGCGGGTTGTTGTTGCCCGGCCCATGCAGCGCCCAGATATGCAGGCCAACCACGCCGGCGATGATGAAGGGCAGCAGATAGTGCAGCGAGAAGAAGCGGTTCAGGGTGGCATCGCCCACCGCGAAGTCGCCCCACAGCCAGGTGGCGATGGCCTGGCCCACGATCGGCACGGCGCTGAACATGTTGGTGATGACCGTGGCGCCCCAGAAGGACATCTGGCCCCAGGGCAGCACGTAGCCGAAGAAGGCGGTGGCGGTCATCAGCAGATAGATCAGCACGCCGATGATCCAGATCAGCTCGCGCGGCGCCTTGTAGGAGCCGTAATACAGGCCGCGGAACATGTGGATGTAGACGGCCAGGAAGAACATGGACGCGCCGTTGGCGTGAACATAGCGGATCAGCCAGCCGTAATTGACGTCGCGCATGATGGCTTCAACCGAGTTGAAGGCCAGGCTGGCGCTGGCGACATAATGCATCGCCAGCACGATGCCGGTGACGATCTGGACCGCCAGGCAGAAGGTGAGAATGCCGCCGAAGGTGTACCAGATGTTCAGGTTACGCGGCGTCGGGAAGGTGCTCATCGTATCGTGCATCAGACGCGGCAGCGGCAGACGCGAATCGATCCACTTCTCGATTCCGGATGTGGGATTGTAGGTCGAAGGGCCAGACATTTTTATTCTCCTCAACCGACCTTGATACGGGTGTCAGACATGAACGTGTAAGCCGGCACCGCCAGATTGGTCGGGGCCGGACCTTTGCGGATGCGGCCCGCTGTGTCGTAGGCCGAACCGTGGCAATGGCAGAGCCAGCCGCCATACTCGCCTTGCGGCTGCTGCGGCGTCGAGACGGCGGGGGTGCAGCCCAGATGGGTACAGACGCCGATCAGCACCAGCCATTCCGGCCGGGCGGCGCGGCTGGCGTCGGTGGCGGGAGCGTTGTCCGGCAGGGCGGCATTGCGCGCCAGGGGATCTGGCAGCGAATTCACGTCCACCGCCCGGGCCGATTCGATTTCGGCCGGGGTGCGGCGACGCACGAACAGCGGCAGGCCGCGATGCTTGAAGACGATCTGCTGGCCGGGCTGGATCGAGGCGATGTCGATCTCCGACGTGCCCAGCGCCAGCGCGGCGGCCGACGGGTTCATCTGGTCGATCAGCGGCCAGGCCACTGCGGCGACGCCGACAGCGCCCATCGCGCCCGACGCTACATAAAGAAAATCGCGTCGCGTGCCCGCGTCACTTGTCGTACCTGCCACTGGCTTCACCCTTGAAAAACTTGGCGGAAGAAAACGCCGATCTCTTGCCACAAACAAGCACCGGACCGGTAATGACGGGGTGACGCGGCCTGAGCCCGTGCCTCCCCCCGGCGGCTTGTTCGTTTGGCCGGTAAAATAGAGAGTCGATTTTCGAGGGTCTTGCGGCACGATGACGCAGAAAATGCCTTGTCCTGCCGCGACTTAATCGCGGGAGACCCCAAAAATGGAGATTTGTGGTGCGGCTGGCCCTGTATGAGCCCGATATCCCTCAGAATGCCGGCAGCCTGATGCGGCTGGGGGCCTGCCTGGGGGTGGGGATAGACCTGATCGAGCCCTGTGGATTTCTGCTGTCCGACCGGGGGCTGAAACGGGCCGGCATGGACTATCTCAAAAGCGCCGATATTCGCCGCCATGAATCCTGGGCGCGGTTCCGGGATGGGCTGGCGCCGCAGCAGCGGCTGGTGCTGCTGACCACGCGGGGGAACATGGCCTATACCGACTTCGCCTTCGCGCCCGGCGACACGCTGCTGGTGGGC
>JBBSKJ010000142.1:0-6426 GCA_038256475.1 Micropepsales bacterium
CTACGCGAAACTCACCCGCACCCTGCTCAATCACCTGTCCTTTGGTGACCAGAATGAGAGCGACTCCTCGGCCGAGCAGGATGCCGATGGCGAACAACCCGATGGCGAGAATGAGGATGGCGAAGACCAGGACGCCCAGCAGGACGGGGAAAGCGCCGCCACCGAATCCGCCGCCGAGACCGAAGACGGCCAGGAGGTGGAGTCCGACATGGCGGCGGAGCAGTCCGAGGACCTGTCGGATGCGACAGAGCCGGAAGACGGCGCCAAGCCCCAGCGCAACCAGCAGCCATTCTCGCGCCAGGACGAATGGGGCTACAAAATCTTCACCGCCGAATTCGACGAGGAGATCGCCGCCGCCGATCTCTGCGAACCCGAGGAACTGGCGCGGCTCAGGGGTTTCCTCGACCAGCAGCTATCGGCCATGCAAAGCGTGGTGTCGCGCCTGGCCAACAAGCTGCAGCGCCTCTTGATGGCGCAGCAGAACCGGCATTGGGAGTATGACCTGGAAGAAGGCCTGCTCGATACCTCCCGCCTGACCCGCATCGTGATCGATCCGATGTATCCGCTATCGTTCAAGCGCGAGAAAGACACCACCTTCCGCGATACCTGCGTCACGCTGCTGCTCGACAATTCCGGCTCGATGCGCGGGCGGCCCATCATGGTGGCGGCGATGTGCGCCGATATTCTGGGCCGCACCCTGGAACGCGTCGGGGTCAAGACCGAGATTCTGGGCTTCACCACCCGGGCCTGGAAGGGCGGACTGAGCCGCGAGAAATGGCTGGGCGCCGGCAAGCCGCCGCAGCCGGGCCGGCTCAACGATCTGCGCCACATCGTCTACAAGGCAGCGGATGAGCCCTGGCGGCGGGCCAAGCGCAATCTGGGCCTGATGATGCGCGAAGGATTGCTGAAGGAGAATATCGACGGTGAAGCGCTGACCTGGGCGCACAACCGCATCATCGCCCGTCCCGAACAGCGCAAAATTCTGATGGTGATTTCGGACGGCGCGCCGGTGGACGATTCAACCCTGTCGGTGAATGCTGGAAACTACCTCGAGCATCATCTGCGCCGGGTGATCGAAGAGATCGAGACCCGTTCGTCGGTCGAACTGACCGCCATCGGCATCGGCCATGACGTGACCCGCTATTACCGCAAGGCCGTCACCATCGTGGATGCCGAACAGCTGGGCGGCGCGATGACGGAACAGCTGACGGAATTGTTTGCCGAAGACGCGGCGCCGGGGCGCCGCAAGCGTTAGCCAATTTGATAGCGTGTGTGCGGCTTTCCGGCTGCTCGCTCAAGCTCGCAGCGTACTTCGGCGCGCGCGCGTCCACTGGACGCGCGCGTATGCTTCGCATACCGCCTCAGTACCCATTCATGCCATTCAGCGGCCGCATCGAGGGCCTGAGCAGATAGTATGGCACCAGCAGCAAAATGCTTTCCCCGAAAAAGACGATGAAATGCACCAGGGCGGAATCCGTCCAGGACAGATGATCGGCGCCGGCAAAGGCGGCCGGATAATAGACCGCGCTGAACACCAGACTGGCCGCGAAGGAGGCCGCCAGCGGCGCCGTCCACCAGCGCGGGCCACGGGCCGCGTCAAAGAAGATAATGGCGATGACGTTGGCGAACAGGAACGAGGAGCCAAAGGCCAGCATCGCCCTGAGCGACATCATGGGGGAGCTGTTGATCCAATTGTTGATGTCGCCGGGATTGATCAGCGCCACCAGGGTGACAATCCCCAGCCCGACCAGAAGTTGGGCAAAGGCATAGGCGGCACCATAACGGCGGTTGCAGAGATGGATGGCATACCAGGCCATCGGCAGCACCAGGTCGCTGCGCGCCAGCAGGGCGTTCTGAACGCTGCGGGGCGCGTCAGGCAGCACGAGAAGCGCGTCGGTGAAAAGGTAGGCCGCGCCCAGAAGCGTGATCAGGAGCGCCACCGGCATGATCAGCCGGGCAACCACCAGCGCGGGTCCGGCAATCCTCTGGCGCATCCCGTCCGGCGGTCCGCCATAGGCGCGCTCATGGGGTGGCCATACCGCATCATCCCCGCGGCGCAGCCCGCTGGAGACGTTCTGCGCCCGCAGCGCCAGCACGCGATGCGCGCCGTTTTGGTAATCATAAGCCTTCACATGCACCCCAGACGCGCCAGACGTCCCAGTCTGGCACGCATTCGCAAGATTTCAGAGGTGTTCACGCAAGCGCGATGCCGCGGCGCAGGCCGACATGTCAAAAGCTTGGGTTGGTCAGACCGCGGGAGCGATCAGGCGACCTTGGCAGCCGCCGACTTATCCAATTGTCAGGCGGCCTTAGCGGCCGCCTTCTTGGCAATGGCGCGCTTCAGGCGCAGGGCCTTGGGCGACAGCACGGCGTCCTTGGACTTGAGAATGAAGGGGTCCAGGCCGCCATTGCGATCCACCGAACGCAGCGCGTTCATGGAAATCTTGAGCTTGTAGCTGTTGCCCAGCAATTCGCTCGCCAGCGCGATGATCTGCAGGTTGGGGCGATAGATCCGCTTGGTCTTGTTGTTGGCGTGGCTGACATTGTTGCCAACCAAGGGGCCTTTTCCGGTCAATTCGCAGCGGCGGGACATGGCTGTTTCTCTTCGATTCTCAAGGATTTCCGCGCCTTTTGGCCCGGAAAAGAGGGGGTTCATAAGCAAACCGCCCGCGTTGGTCAAGGCGCAACCAGCCAGAAAGACTTCCCACCGGCCCCAAAAGCACCAATATTTCCAGCAATATAGCACCTTCCATGATCCGCCCTCTTCTTGTCCTCGCCTTTCTCGGTGCCCCCTTGCCCGCCTTTGCCGCCGGCGGGGCGACCGCGCCCACCCAGCCTGCGTCCAAACTGCAAGTGGCCATGACGGTCTATGCCGGGGGCATCACCATGGGAAAGGCGGACATGGACGCCACCATCCGGGGCGACGCATATCAGGTCGTTTCCAATCTGCAGACCTCCGGCATCGTCAATGCTTTCTGGCAGGCGGAAATCCAGGCGACCTCGTCGGGCAAGTTAACGGACAAGACATTCGCGCCAGCCTTGTATGACAGCTTCAACACCCGCCAGGTGGTCGGCAGGAAACAGCAGGTATCGCTGAGCTATGAGGGCGAAAATCCACCGCGCCTGTATGCGGACCCGCCCTATTCCACCAGCGGTTTTGAAGTGAAGCCGCAGGACGCCAAGGGCACGCTCGATCCTCTGAGCGCGATGACCCTGATCGCCAGCGGTGTCGGCGCCAGGGACGGCAATCCCTGCGCCATTACCTTGCCGGTGTTCGATGGCCGGCGCCGCTACGATGTCGCGATGACCAAGGTCCGCGACATCGACATCAAGATGGACAATGGGCTCTATCAGGGCAAAGCCGTGCTGTGCGATGTCCGCTATCGCCCGGTCGCCGGCTTCCGGCAGCGACTGCTGGCCAACAGTGAACCTTTTCCGGTGATCCGCGCCTGGGTCGCCCGCTTTCCCTCTTCCATTGCTGGGCGGGACTATACTGTGCCCCTTAGGGTCTGGGCCGAGACCAAATATGGCGTGATCGCCGTGCTGGCCACTGCCCTGAAGGTGGACGGACAAAGTCCCAAAGGGGTCCGGTCCGGATCGTAAACCCTGGCTTTTCCGGGATTATTTTCATCCGGGTACGGAATGGAGTCGGTTCGCCCTGACAAAGGACCATTCCTCGAGTCGGCCACTAGATGTAGTGGTCTGGAGGCACGCCAAATCTGCTAAATGTATGAGAACAAAGGCAGATATTGAATTGGTTAGTGATTCGGACTGTGTTTACCCCCTTTTCGTTCTAGTTCTTAACCCGTAATCCACAACCGCTCGTTGGTGCTGATGTAGCCCGCCAAATAAGCCGAGGATTGGGCGGCGGAACTTATCGCTGTCCAACCAACAAGAATGGTCACCGTGCCCGTGCCATTCGCTGGTGAACCAAGCGAGAAAGCATTCTGAGAGGAACGCTTCTCCAGCGTCTTTTCGCTTGCGAAACACGCGGGCAGCCACGATTTAACCTTCCATGCAAACCACAGGCACCGCCCGCCAGTCCGCCGCCAAAGTGACGGCGGTGTTAGGGCCCACCAACACCGGCAAGACCTTCTTCGCGATCGAGCGCATGCTGGCGCACAAGTCCGGCATGATCGGCCTGCCGCTGCGCCTGCTGGCGCGCGAGGTTTATGACCGCATCGTCCGGCTGCGCGGGCCAAACGAAGTCGCGCTGATCACCGGCGAGGAAAAGATCGTCCCGAAGAATCCGCGCTTCTATGTCTGCACCGTCGAAGCCATGCCGCTGGATATCCCGGTGGCCTGCCTGGCGATCGACGAGATCCAGCTTTGCGCTGATCCCGAACGCGGCCATGTCTTTACCGATCGGCTGCTCCATGCGCGTGGCACGGAAGAAACCATGCTGCTGGGCGCCGACACCATGCGCGGCATCATTCAGCGCTTCATTCCGCGCGCCTGGTTCATCAGCCGCGCCCGCTTTTCCGACCTGGCCTATACCGGCGCGAAAAAGCTCACCCGCCTGCCCCGGCGTTCCGCCGTGGTGGGTTTTTCCGCCGAGGATGTTTACGGCATCGCCGAAGTGGTGCGCCGCCAGCGCGGCGGCGCGGCGGTGGTGCTGGGCGCGCTCAGTCCGCGCACCCGCAACGCCCAGGTCGAACTCTACCAATCCGGCGATGTGGACTTCCTGGTGGCAACCGACGCCATCGGCATGGGCCTGAACATGGATGTGGACCATGTCGGCTTTGCCGCCCGTGAAAAATTCGATGGCGCCCGGATGCGCCCCCTTCGGCCGGATGAGATCGGCCAGATCGCCGGACGCGCCGGGCGCTACATGAATGACGGCACCTTCGGGGTGACCGCCGACTGCGAAGCTTTCGAGGACGAACTGGTGCAGCGGATCGAAAGTCACCGCTACGATCCGGTCCGCGTCCTGCAATGGCGCAATAGCGAACTTGTTTTCCGCGACCTCGCCGCCCTGAACGCAAGCCTGGACTTGGCCCCGCCTGAGAAAGGCCTGACCCGGGCCAGGCCCGCCAGCGATGCGGTGGCGCTGCGCCTTCTGTCCGATGATGACGAGATCAAGGCGCTGGCAATATCGCGCGAGATGGTGCGGCGCTTGTGGGATGTCTGTCAGCTTCCCGATTTCCGCAAGCTTTCCACCGACGAGCACGTCAGGCTGGTGAAGAATATTTTCCTCTTCCTCACCAAAGACGGCGCCATTTGCGATGACTGGCTGGGGCGCCAGATCGCCCGCACCGATGTCATCGAAGGCGATGTCGCAACCCTGTCGGGCCGGCTGGCGCAGATCCGCACCTATACCTATGCGGCGCATCGCGCCGGTTGGACACGCGATAGCGCGCACTGGCAAGGCGTCACGCGTGCGGTTGAAGACCGTTTGTCCGACGCGCTCCACGAGCGTCTGACCCAGCGTTTTATCGACAGGCGCACATCGGTGCTGATGAAACATCTGCGTGACGATGAATTCGCCTCGCTGGCGCTGGACGAAGCCGGCGGTGTTTCGATCGGCGGCGAAACCATTGGACGGCTGGACGGCTTTCGCTTCGTGCCCGATCCCCGCGCCGTTGGCTTGCAAGGGCGCACTCTGCGCGCTGCGGCTCTGAAGGGACTGGAAAGCGAAATCGCGGCGCGCAGCCATGCGCTTGCTGCGGCCGACGACAATGCCATTACCCTCAGCGAGCATGGCAAGCTGTGGTGGGATGGCGCTATTGTCGCCCGGCTGGTGGCCGGCTCTTCACCGCTGGCGCCCAATGTCGAAATGCTGGCGGATGCGCATGTGCGCACCGAGGCATTACAAGCGCGGCTGGAGCAGTGGGTCGCCGCGCGCCTCAAAGACCGGCTGGGGCCGCTGCTGGCCCTGCGCGATGCCGCTGACGCGCGTTCCGGCAGCAACAGCGCCCTGCCTGGCGAAGCACGCGGCATCGCGCACCAGCTGGCGGAGAATTTCGCAGGACTGGATCGCGCCCGTCTGAACCTTCCTGAAAAGCTCGGCCCGCTGCTGCGGTCCCTGCGTCCCTTTGGCGTCTGGCTGGGACGGCGCACGGTTTATCTCCCCAAGCTTCTGCGGCCAGACGCAGCGGCGCTGCTCACCCTGTTGTGGGGTGTATGGACGAAGAAGGAGTCGCCGCCCGCGCCGCCGGCGCCCGGATTGACCTCATTCGCCGTCGACAAGGGAACGGACACCGCATCGCTGCACGCTGCGGGCTTTGCGGTCATGGGGGGGCGCGCCATCCGCTTCGACATGCTGGAGCGGCTGGAGGATGAACTGGAACAGGCATTGTCGGCGGGCACCGATGCCGAGACTGTGTTGACCAAGCTCTTGTCGCTGCTAGGCACCGCCAAGGAAGACGCCCGTACGGTTCTGGGAGCGTTAGGCTGGCGCACCATCGAGGTCGCCGGCGCCAAGCC
>JBBSKJ010000143.1:0-6363 GCA_038256475.1 Micropepsales bacterium
ACCATCTCAAAAAGGTCGCGACATGAACCGCCGGGCGCTTCTGGCAGGATTGGCGGCAGCGAGCGCGGTGGTGGCCGCCGGCCTTTATCGCTTCACCGACATTTTCGGCAAGCACTACCCGTCCACGCCTTACGACGATCTGCTGACCCACCTGGAGGATCGCGAGCAGGCCGCGAAGCTGGGCGCCGCTGTGCGCGGCGCGCCGGACGCGCCCGCACTGGCGGCGCGGCTGCGGGCCGGCATGTCGGGCGATCTGGCGGCAACGGTCCAGGCCGATATCGCGGCGGGCCGATTGATGGAAGTGCAAGGCTGGCTGCTGCCGCAGACCGTCGTGCTGCTCGCGGCGCTGGCGGCCAAAAACTAGACCGGCTTGGCCGGGATCAGCCCGCGCAGCGAATTGCCGAAATAGAATCCGTTTTTCAGATCGGCGGGGCTTAGTACCGCTTCCCGTGCTTTGCCCTCCGCGATCAGTTCGGCGCGCAGGCAGCCGCCCAGCACACCCGCATCGATGGGCGGGGTGAGCAAGACGCCATCGCGCTCGATAAAGATATTGCTGCGCGCGCCTTCGGTCAGTTCACCGCGCTCATTGCAGAAGACCACTTCATCCGTTGCCAGGCGCTTGACCTCATTTTCGTACAGTTCGCGCCAGCTCGTCTTGTGGCGCAGCAGAAGATCGGCGCTGTGGGTGCGCTCCGGCGAAATCGCATAGGTCCAATGGGGCGGTATGGCCCCAAGATCATAGGCGACAGCGTCATGGTCGCCCTGCTCGTTCAAGGTAAGACGCACACGCTGGGCGCCCGACTTGCCCGCCACCGCATGATGCAGCGCGATCCGGGCAGTGCAGGAATCGAAAGGCAGGCCAAAGACCCGGGCTGACGCCTCCATGCGGGCGAAATGCCGATCGAGGCGGACAAAGTTATTTTCCCAACGCAAGGTTTCGATCAGCTCCAGCGGCCGGCGGCCCTGCTCGAAGAAACGGGCCTTGAGCAGGCATTCGGCATATTCGCTGTCGCTGCGCGAATCGTGCACCACGCCGCCGCCGATGCCGAGTTCACCTTTGCCTTGCGCAATCGTCATGGTGCGGATGGCGACATTGAAGCGGGCAGAACCGTCGGGCGCGAAATATCCGATTGCGCCGCAATAGGCGCCGCGCGGTGACGTTTCCAGTTCGTGCAAAATCTCCATCGCGCGTATTTTGGGCGCGCCGGTGACCGAGCCGCAGGGAAACAAAGCGCGCAGGATATCGGCCACGCCGATACCGGCGCGCTTCTTCGCCGTTACCGTCGACACCATGGTGTGCAGGGTGGGATAGGTTTCAACCTTGAACAGGTCCGACACCTCCACGCTGCCACCTTGCGCGATACGGGAAAGATCGTTGCGGATCAGGTCCACGATCATCAGATTTTCGGCGCGGTCCTTGGCGCTGGCGGAAAGCCGCATCCGTTCGCCCCGCGCATCATCCCCGCGCGGCGTGGTGCCTTTCATCGGGCGCGTGGTCAGCCGGCCATCGGCGGCCAGTTCGAAGAACAGTTCCGGTGACAGGCTCAGTATCTGGCGCATCCCGTCATCGACAAAACCGCAATGCAGCGCGCCACTTTTTGCCGACAGCTGCTCGTAAAGCGCGCGCGGGTTCCCCGCGAAAGCGAAGCGGGCCCGGAAGCTGAGATTGGCCTGATAGATGTCACCGGCGGCGATATAAGCCTTCACCGCCGCAAAGCGCAGGGCATAAGCCGCTTCGTCCCATTCCGGGGTCAGAGGACCGGCATAAGCCCGGCCGACCGGCGCGGGTGTCTCGCCGGGACCGTCGAACACCCCCAGCTGCAGCAACGGCCCGCTTTCAGGGGCCAGGCGGGCCAGTTTGGGCTCCAGAACGGTGCCCAGTTCATAACCCAGCCAGCCGGCCACATACTGGCCGGCCGCCAGGGCGCCTTCCAGGGCCGCCAAAGCCGCAGGCACCTCAGCCGCCCGGTCCGCCCGAATGATTTGCCGGGGTGCGGCGAAAACCTGCCGTCCGGACGCGTCATCGAGGAGAACCAGCATATACAACCCTTGGTTGTTCCCACGAGTAAGAACGCCTTGAACGGGAACGAAGCGGCACCATATCAGAATAAGACCGCCGCCCTGAGGGGGGCCAAAACGGTCCGCAGCCGCTCAAGGGAGGGCTGAACATGAACAGGCGTATGCAGCACACCGGCAAAACGTTCCTTCATCGGCGCGTCGCGGCGCGACAATTTTTGCCCGGCTTTGTCCGATGCGAGGGCATCGAAGTGAGGGCAGCCGCGTTGGAAAATGGATTGCTCAAGAACGATTTGGCCCGCAGGCAGATCCAACCGAGCGCGCGGACCGTAAAAAGCAGGACTGGAGGCTTATCATGACGGACAGATTTGAAACCGACGATGTTGAGGAAGCCCGCGCTGTGGTCGGCCGCATCGCCTATATCAAGCCCACGGGCAGCGACGAGGCGCATCGGCTGGGTCTGCTTCCGGCCAATATCGAGTTGCCTGCCGGCATGAAGCTTTATGTGCTGCACGCCGAAGACGGCAGCGTGCTGGGTTTCACGGACGGCTATGCCTCCGCCTATGGCGCCGCGGTGCAGAATGAGCTCACCCCCGTCAGCGTCCACTGACGCTGCGGCATGAACAATAAAGCCGGGCCCTCGGGTCCGGCTTTTTTGTTTGGCAAAGCTTGCTAGTATGGCGGCCATGCGCACCACACTGTTCGGGCTCACCGCCCTCGCCCTTCTCTTCGCCGCCCCTGCCCTGGCCCAGAATGCCGAGCCGGACGTGGTCAATCCCGCCCCGCCACAGCCCGTGGCCGTCATGCCGGCGCCCAGCAACCCGCCCATGACCGGACCCAAGCTGCTGATCTCGACCGCCATGGGCGACATCACCCTACAGCTGGATTCGGTCCGCGCACCCAAGAGCGTTGCCAACATTCTCGACTATGTGAAGCGCAAGCATTACGACGGCACCATCGTCTACCGCGTCGCGCCCGGCTTTGTGATCCAGATGGGAAGCTGGGAAGCGGGCGGCAATGGTCGCGGCGTTCGTCCGGCGCCCGTGGCGCTGGAAGCCAATAATGGCCTTTCCAATCTGCGCGGCACCGTTGCCCTGGCGCGCGAAGAAGCGCCCGACACCGCCAAGGCGGAGTTCTTCATCAACCTGGTCGACAATATGAACCTGAACCGCAACCCCAGCGATCCCGGCAACAACACCGGCTATGCCGTGTTCGGCCAGGTGATCGCGGGCATGGATGTGGTGGATGCCATCGGCAAGGTGGCGGTGGGCGACAATGGCCCGATGCCGGGCCAGGCGCCGGTGACACCCATCCTGATCAAGCGAATTGCGGTCGTGAAATAACGGCTAGGCTGCGGACGAAGCCGCACCGTTCTTGTCGCCAGTAAGAATAGCGTAAATCGCTTCGGGGGTGGAGGCGGCGCGCAGTTTTTCGCAGATCGCCTTGTCGCGCAGCAGCCGCGAAACCCGGGCCAGCGCCTTCAAATGATCGGCGCCGGCATTTTCCGGGGCCAGCAGCATGAACACCAGATCCACCGGCTGACTGTCGACCGCTTCATAATCGATGGAATTTTCCAGCCGCGCGAAGATGCCCATGATGGATTTGGCTTCGCTCATCCGGCCGTGCGGAATGGCAATGCCCGCCCCCACGCCGGTGGTGCCAAGGCGCTCGCGTTCCACCAGCGTCTCAAAGATGCGCCGTTCGGAGATGCGGGTCAGGCTATGGCAGCGCGCTGCCAGTTCCTGCAGCAACTGCTTCTTGGATTGCGCTTTCAGCGCCGGCAGAACGGCGTCGGGCGCGAGCAGATCGGCGATGTTCATCAACAGTCCCGGTGAGATCCACGCGATCTGTTCCGCGCGGAGAGATGTTACCGCCCTGCATTCCCAGCAGGGTGCTGCTCAAAAGCGGCGGGTTCATAGGCCGCCCCCTCGGCAATGTCAATCTTGACTTAGGTCATTGCAAATAAAGTGCAGACTTTCAGCGATAACTCACGGCTTGCGGCGACTCGCCCGCTTTCAATCGGCGGCGTTCGACAGAAGAGGGAATGCGCAAAGCCTCGCGATATTTCGCCACCGTGCGGCGCGCGATGTTCACGCCGTCGGCTGTCAGCAGCGCAACAATGCGGTCGTCGGAAAGGATTTCGCGCGGCTCCTCATTTTCGATCATTTCGCGGATACGGTCGCGTACCGCCTCGGCGCTATGCGATTCGGCACCATTCACCGACTGAATCGAGGCGGTGAAAAAATATTTCAGCTCGAACAGCCCGCGCGGCGTCGAAATATACTTGTTCGACGTGACGCGGCTGACCGTGGATTCATGCATCGAAATCGCGTCGGCGATGATTCGCAAATTGAGCGGCCGCAGATGGCGCACGCCATGGGTGAGGAACGCATCCTGGTGGCGCACGATCTCGCTGGCGACCTTAAGGATGGTGCGGGCGCGCTGGTCCAGGCTCTTGACCAGCCAGTTGGCGTTGTTGAGGCAGTCGGCGAGATAGTTCTTGCTGTCCTTGTCACGCGCGGTTTTCGACACGGTGCCGTAATACTGGTTGTTGACCAGCAGGCGCGGCAGGGTATCGGAGTTCAGCTCGATCAGCCAGCCGCCATCAGGACCGACCTTCACGAACACGTCGGGTACCACGGGCGTCACCGGTTCCGATCCGAAGGCCAGGCCCGGCTTGGGATTGAGCTGGCGGATTTCCGAGATCATGTCGGCAATGTCTTCGGCGTCCACGCCGCACAGCGCCGTCAATTGGCCCATGTCGCGGCGGGCCACCAGATCCAGCCGGGTCATCAGCGCTTCCATGGCGGGATCGAGCCGGTCTTTCGCCTTCAGTTGCAGGCTCAAGCATTCGGCCAGGTCGCGGGCGCCCACGCCGACGGGATCGAAACCCTGCAGCACCCCCAGCACCGCCTGCACGTCTTCGATTTCACAGCCCAGGCGGTTGGAAACGTCTATCAGGTCGGCGCGCAGATAGCCGGTCTCGTCCACCGCATCGATCAGCGCCAGAAGGATCATGCGATCCTCCGGCAGCAGGGCGGCGATGGAAAGCTGGCCTTCAAGATGATCCTTGAGCGACGCTTGCGCGGCGACGGAGGATTCCAGCCCGTCCTCGCCTTCATAGGCGTTGCCCGACTTCACCGTGGTCCAGTCGGTCAGCGAGCCCGATTGGGGGCCTTCGGCGGCGCGGGTGGCGGGAATGTCGCCATCATACATATTCTCATGCGCCGCCTGATCCATGTCGGCGGTCTTGGAAAAATCGTCTCGCGATAGCGCTTCATCGGCGCGTTCACCGGCCGTATCCGCGCTAGTGTCGGCGGCCTCCTGCACGGGCGCGGCTTCCCGATCGTCACGCTCCAGCAACGGGTTCTTTTCCAGTTCGGATTCGCAATATTCGGCCAGTTCGATGTTCGACAGCTGCAGCAGCTTGATGGCCTGCTGCAATTGCGGCGTCATGACCAGTGACTGGCCCTGCCGGATTTCAAGTCTCTGTCCAACCCCTGCCATGGCGACCTACAGCGAGAATTTTTCTCCGAGATAGACGCGCCGCACATCGCGGTCACTGACGATCTCGGTCGGCGTGCCTTCCTTCAGCACGCGTCCGTCATGAAGAATATAGGCGCGGTCGATCACATCGAGCGCGTCGCGGACATTGTGGTCGGTAATCAGCACACCAATGCCGCGGTCCTTGAGATGCTTGACCAGATCGCGGATTTCCCCCACCGCGATGGGATCGATCCCGGCAAAGGGTTCGTCCAGCAGGATGTAGGAGGGATGCGTCGCCAGGCAGCGCGCGATCTCGACGCGGCGGCGCTCGCCGCCCGACAACGCCACCGACGGGGTGTTGCGGATATGGGTGATGCCGAATTCGGCCAGCAGGGATTCGACCATGGCTTCCAGCCGGGCGCCATCGGGCTCCAGCAGTTCGGCGGTGGCGCGGATATTCTGTTCGGCGGTGAGGCCGCGAAAGATGGAGGCCTCCTGCGGCAGGTAACCGATGCCCAGCCGCGCGCGGCGATACATCGGCAGCCGCGTCACATCATGGCCGTCGACTTCGATGCTGCCGGTATCGGCCGGAATCAGGCCGGTGATCATGTAGAAGCAGGTGGTCTTGCCGGCGCCGTTGGGACCGAGCAGGCCCACCGCTTCGCCGCGCTTTAACGAAAGGGAAACCGATCGTACGACGGGACGCTTGTTGAAGCTCTTGCCGATGCGCGTGACCACCAGCCCCTTGCCCCCTTCGACAAGGCGCAGGGCATCCGCGGCATTCTCGCCGCTGGTCTGCTGGTTTTCCGGGCTTGTGTCGTTCATCGCAAAAATCATGCCTGTTCGTGTTTAAGGAACCGT
>JBBSKJ010000144.1:0-6323 GCA_038256475.1 Micropepsales bacterium
GACGCCGCCGATGGCGGCATGCAGCGCGATCAGCGATCCTTGTGGGGTGTGGTCGGTGCGATGCGTGGTGCAGGTCCAGCCCAGTTTCAGCGCGGCGTCGCTGACGCGTTCGCCATGGGCGGTGAAGCGGGTGCGATAGGCGGCGCGGATGCGTTCGGCGCGGCCGAAAATCTCGTCGCTTTCGCCCAGCGGCGATTCAAAGCGGGTGCGGCCATTATAAGGAAAATCTTCTTCGGCCGGATCGACGATCCGCACCAGGTGCCCCGACATGCCGCGGCGCGACAGGTCCTTCATCATTTCCAGCGCGCTGGAATCGAGAAAATCGCTGAACCACACAAGCTGATTGCCGCGCGCGAAAGGCGCACGCGGCGGCAGGGCGGCATCGCCTTTGGCGAACAGGGCGCGGCCGATGCGGGTCAGCGCCAGGCGCGACGAGGCCGGGGCGCCGTCCATGCCGACCAAACCCACCCGCTCCCCCCCGCGCACCAGCAGAGACGCCAGCGACAGCAGCAGAAGATCGGCGCGCTGGCGCTTGGAGACGCGTCCCGATGCGAACGCCATGTTGGCGCTGGCATCGCGCCAGAACCAGACCGTCTGGGCCGCTTCCCATTCGCGTTCGCGCACGAAGATGTGCTGGGACTTGGCGGATTGCCGCCAGTCGATGGCGCTGGCGGAATCGTGATGCTCATACCGCCGGAACTGCCAGAAGCTTTCACCCATGCCGGCGCGGCGGCGCCCATGCACGCCAAGACTTACAGACGCGGCGAGATGATCGGCCTCCACCATCAGCGGCGGCAGCCCGGCGGACAGGCCATCGGCTTCATGCTGAAGCGCGGAGAAGTTGCTCAAAACAGGCCTTTGCAGAGCCGCTCGATCACGCTCGCCGTGGTGGCGCCTTCGGCGCGGGCGGAGAAGTTCAATGCCATGCGGTGGCGCAGCACCGGGCCGGCCAGGGCCACGACATCGTCGGTGGAGGGCGCGAGCCGGCCATCCAGCAGGGCACGGGCGCGCACCGCCAGCATCAGGGCCTGGCTGGCGCGCGGGCCGGGACCCCAGGCGATCATGCCCTTGATGCCGCTGTCGTGATCGCTGTCGGGCCGCGCGGCGCGCACCAAAGTCAGAATGGAATCCATCACCTGTTCGCCAACCGGGATGCGGCGCACCAGGGTCTGGGCCTCCAGCACATCGTCGGGGGTGCAGACGCGCGCCGCGTTCTTTTCTTCGCCGATGGTGGTGGCCAGCAGCATGCGGCGCTCGGCTTCCAGGTCGGGATAGCCGACATCGATCTGCAGCAGGAAGCGGTCGAGCTGGGCTTCGGGCAGGGGATAGGTGCCTTCCTGCTCCAGCGGATTCTGGGTCGCAAGCACATGGAACAGGCGCGGCAGGTCATGACGGGCGCCCGCCACCGTGACGTGCTTTTCCTGCATCGCCTGCAGCAGCGCCGACTGGGTGCGCGGAGAGGCGCGGTTGATTTCGTCGGCCATCAGAAGCTGGGTGAAGACGGGCCCGCGGATGAAACGGAAAGCGCGCTCGCCGCTGATGCTTTCTTCCATCACTTCCGAACCGGTGATGTCGCCGGGCATCAGGTCGGGGGTGAACTGGACGCGGCTGGTATCCAGCCCCATCACAATGCCCAGCGTGTCCACCAGCTTGGTCTTGGCCAGGCCCGGCACGCCGATCAACAGGCCATGACCGCCCGCCAGCAGCGTCACCAGCGTCTGTTCGATCACTTCATCCTGACCGAAGATCACCGCATTCAGGCCGGCGCGCACCTGACCAAAAGTTTCGGCGGCCGCGGCCAGCCTTTTTGGGGCGTCATCCAGAATGTCCACTTTGTTCATATGGTCCTGGCTTGCTGGCCCTGTCTTGCTGGCCCTGTCTTGCTGGGAAGGGTGTTATGTTGCACCGTTGAGGCTTGGCGGTGCAACCCCGCGATACCCTTAATACCCCGCAGAAAACCGCAAATTATGGCGTCATGACGGCAGCTGATTTCTCCGCGCCTCTGGAAGGCATCCCGCTGCCGCCGGTGGAGCGCTGGAACCCCGAAAGCTGCGGTGACAGCGCCATGCGGATCGCCGCTGACGGCACCTGGTTCCATGCAGGCGCGCGGATTGCGCGTCCCGAACTGGTGCGCCTGTTCGCCGGACTCTTGCGCAAGGACGAAGACGGTTATGTGCTGGTCACGCCGGCGGAAAAACTCTCCATCCTGGTGGAAGATGTGCCTTTTGCTGCGGTGACGCTGGACGCTGCGGGCGAGGGCGAAAGCCAGGACCTCGCCTTCACCACCAATGTCGGTGACAGGGTCGTGCTGGACCTGGACCATGGGCTGCGCGTCACCGGCGGCATTCCCTATCTCCATGTCCGGCGCGGGCTGGAAGCCAGGATCGCGCGCAATGTCTGGTACCAGCTGGCCGACATGGCCGTGCCGCGCGGCGCGGCCATGGGCGTGTGGAGCGGCGGGCACTTCTTCGCGCTTGGTCCGGCGTGATGCTGGAGCATTTGCGCGCGGTTTTGCACCCTCAGCCGCCAGACCTTACCGGGCACGACGATTACGACACCGATCCGGCGCAGCGCGGGAGCAGTTTCGGTGCGGCGAAGGCTTCGGTGCTGCTGCCTATCGTTACGCGCCAGGAGCCGATGGTGCTTTTCACCCGCCGCACGGAAAATCTGGCGCGGCATGGCGGCCAGGTCAGCTTCCCCGGCGGACGCAGCGAACCGGGCGATCTTTCCCCGGTCGAGACCGCCTTGCGCGAAACCTTTGAAGAGACCGGCATCGCCCCCGCCCATGTCACGGTGGCCGGTTATCTCGACCGCTATCTCACCGGCACAGGCTTTGACATCCATCCGGTGGTGGGGGTGCTCTCCGAAGGCTTCGCGCTGGTGCCCGACCCGCGTGAGGTGGCGCAAATCTTCGAGGTGCCGCTGGCGTTCCTGCGGAACCCGGCCAACCGGCGGCGGGAGGTGCGCGAGATCGCGGGACGGCAACGCCGCTTTTACGCTTTCACTTATAAAGAGCATGAGATCTGGGGCGCCACGGCGGCCATCATCGTCAATCTGGCCCAGCGGTTAGATGGTATAAGTGAATCGCATGAGAATTGATCCCACCCTGCATCCCTGGATGACCGCGCCGGAAACCGCTGCGGTGATGACGGCGCTGGGTGAAGCACGCTTTGTCGGCGGTGCTGTGCGCAACGCGCTGCTGGGCGCGGGCGTGGCCGATATCGATATCGCGGTGCCGATGCCGCCCAGTGAAGTGCTGGCGCGGCTGGTGTCCAAGAACATCAAGGTGATCGAGACCGGGATGGATCACGGCACCGTCACCGCCATTGTCGGAAGCCAGGCATTTGAGATCACCTCCCTGCGCCGCGACGTCGAGACCGACGGCCGCCATGCGGTGATCGCCTTCACCGACGACTGGGCGGAAGATGCGGCGCGGCGCGATTTCACCATCAATGCGCTCTATGCCTCGGCCAGCGGCGAGATTTTCGATTACGCAACCGGGGTGGAAGACCTGATCGCCGGCAGAGTGCGCTTCATGGGCGATGCGTCCGCGCGCATTGCGGAGGACTATCTCAGGGTGCTGCGGCTGTTCCGCTTTCATGCTTGGTACGGCAAGGGCGATGTGGATGCGCAAGGGCTGCGCGCTGCGGCGCAGGCCAAGGACAAGCTGAAGAAGCTGTCGGCGGAGCGCGTGGCAAAGGAATTGCTGCGCCTGCTGGAAGCAGGAAATCCCACGCCGGTGCTGCGGGTGATGGCGGCGACGGGCATCCTGCCCGAATTGCTCCCCGGCGCGCTGCAATTGCCGCGGCTGGAGCGGCTGGTGGAAATCGATGCCGACAATTTCTCGCCGCGCGACGGCCTGCTCAGGCTGGCGGCGCTTTTGACGGAAGACGCAGATGCCGCGCATGCCGTCGCCGATGCGCTCAAACTCTCCAATGCAGACCGCCTGCGGCTGGAACAGGCGCTGAGCGGCGAACGCATCGCAGCGCAACTGTCGGCCAGGGATGCGCGGCGGTTGCTGTACCGGATCGGCGTGTCGCGCTTCCGCGATAAAGTCTGGCTGGCCTGGGCCGCAGCGCCCCGCAGCGCCAATGCCATCCAGTGGCGCATGCTGCTGACGATGGCGGACAATTGGCAGCGGCCGCGTTTCCCCCTGAGCGGATTGGACGTGATTCAAGCGGGTATTCCAGAAGGGCCGGAGGTCGGACGCGTGCTGGCCAAGGTCGAAGACTGGTGGGTGGGCGGTGATTTTGCCGCCGATGAAGGGGCGCTCCGCGACAGGCTGAGGGCCGTAATTGATGGCGCTTGAACTTCTGGATTCGCTCACCCTACCGGGCGATCCCGCCAAACCCAATGAAGATGCCTTCGGGCATGATGCGAATGCCGCGGTGGTGCTCGATGGCGCCACGCCGCTGGGCGATGGCTTGATGCCCGGTCCCAGCGATGCCGCCTGGATCGCGCAGTTCGGGGCGCGGCGGCTGCTGGCGCATCTGCGGGAGGGCGACGGGGCACGCAAGGCGCTGCGCGGGGCGCTGGCCGACACCCAAAAAAGCTTTGAAGCCCTGCGCCGCATGCCGCCGCAAGAGGTATGGCAGACGCCATGTGCTTCCATGATGCTGGCGGTGGCGGGCGCGGAGGGCGTCGAACTCCTGTGGTTTGGCGATTGCGCCGCGCTGATCCAGCACGGCCAGTCGACGGTGACGGTGGTGGGCGAGACGTTCGACAAGCGCGCCGCCGAGGCGATGCGGGCAAAGCAGATCGCGGACGAGAAAAATCTTTCGCCCGCTTCGGGCCTCAGCCGGCCCGAATTCATCACCAGCCTGCGCGCCGCCCGCAATCGCATCAACAGCGGCAACAGCTGGCTGTTCAGCCCGGAGGCCAAGGCTGCGCCGCATGCCTCACGCCGGGTGGTCCAGCTTGCGCCGGGCAGCACCTTGCTGCTGGCGTCGGACGGTTTTCTCGCTTTGGCCAGCGACTATGGCGCCCATAGCGCGGACAGCCTGGTGGCGGCGGCGGCGTCGAAAGGTCTCGGGGCGCTGGGCGAAGAGTTGCGCGCCATAGAGGCCACAGATCCTGGCGGCGACCTTTTTCCGCGGTTCAAAAAATCCGACGATGCCACCGCGCTGCTACTGCAGCTGACCTAAGTCCCCAGTGCCTTCGCGACCTCGAAATAGCCGTGCCAGATCATCGACAGTGCGACATAGACCACCATCGCCAGCCCGATATAGGCAACCCAACGATAGCGTTCCAAAAGCTTGGCGATGTAACCCGCCGCCGCCCCCATCAGCGCCACCGACATCACCAGACCGATGATCAGCACGTCGAGATGGTCACGGGCCGCGCCGGCCACCGCCAGCACATTGTCCAACGACATGGAAACGTCGGCAATCAGGATTTGGGTAATGGCCTTCTTGACCGAAGCGCCGGTTTCGATCTCGGGGACGATGTGCGTCTTGTCGCCGGAAATGTCGCGCCACATGCGCCAGCACACCCACAACAGCAGGATACCGCCCGCCAGCATCAATCCGATGATGGCCAGCAGCTGCACCGCGACGGCGGCCATGGCGATACGCATCAGAACGGCGGCGATCAGGCCCCAGAGAATGACCTTCTTGCGCATCGCGAGCGGCACGCGGGCGGCGGCCAGGCCGATCACGATCGCGTTATCACCCGCCAGCACGACGTCGATCATCAATACCTGGCCAAGCGCCCAGAGGCCGCCCTCGTTGAAAATCGTCAGTTCCACCTAGTCGCTCCTTTTGGGGAAGAGGCCGGTCTGGCGCAGTGCTTCCCCCAATACCATCGCGGCAGCTTGCGCCACATTCAAGGACCGCATGCCCGAAAGCAGCGGAATCGTCACGCGGGCGTCAGCCCGGGCATGAACCTCATCGGGCACGCCCACGCTCTCCCGCCCCACCATCAGCGAATCGCCGGGGGCAAAGACGAAATCGGTATAGGTCATGTCCCCCCGCGTGGTCAGAAGCACCAGCCGCTGATCTGGCGCCAGTCCATCCCGGAATCGCGCCCAGGATTCATGGCGGCGGATATCGGCGTTTTTGAGATAATCCATCCCGGCCCGTTTCAGGCCCCTGTCGGACAGAAGAAATCCACAGGGCTCGATCAGGTCGAGCCCCACCCCCAGGCAGGCCCCCAGCCGGATCAGGGCGCCGGCATTTTGGGGGATATCGGGCTCATACAGGGCCAGACGCACCGCAAATCTCCTTTTTGCCGGTCTCCGAGGGTGTAAGTCGCGGCAGGACAAGGCATTTTCTGCGTCATCGTGCCGCAAGACCCTCGAAAATCGACTCTCTATTTTACCGGCC
>JBBSKJ010000145.1:0-6272 GCA_038256475.1 Micropepsales bacterium
CGGCACCATCTATCGCGCTGCCACCGGCGAGCGGCTGGACCCGATTGAGAAGCTCGCGGGCGGTACGCTGTATGGCGGGCTGTGGGGCGCGGTGTCGGCCGTGGCCGGCCTCGCTTTTGAATCCCTGACCGGCAAGAGCGTTGAAGACACGGTCATGGCCTGGCTGGATGGTGATGACGAAGCTGGCCCCACCGCAATCGCTGCTGCAAACATTACGCCGAAACATTCCTTGCCTTCGGGCGAGCTGCCAAACTTGCCTGACGCCGAGATGGCCTCGGCCGGACCCGACACGCTGGAAATGCTGGCCCTGACCGGCGCGATGTCGGCCAAGGGTGTGGACGGCGAAACCGCCAACCGCGCGCTCTATGCCTATCGCCGCAGCATGGCGGTGACCGCGCCTTATACCCCGGTTATCGCCAGCCTCCATTGAGGCTATCATCTCGTCCATGAATCTGACTGTCACCTCCGACGTCGAAGGCGCCTGGCTTGACTGGGGCGCGGGGCGTCGCCGCTGCGCCATTGGCCCGGGCGGCATTGCGATGAAAGGCGGCGAGGGCGACGGCATCACCCCGCGCGGCTCCTGGCCGGTGCGCGAGATTCTCTATCGCGCCGACCGGATCGCAAAACCCGACACCGTTCTGCCGCTGCGCGGAATCGAAAAAGATGATGGCTGGTGCGATGCGCCAAACGATCCCAGCTACAACCGGTTGGTGAAACTGCCTTATCCCGCCAGCGCTGAGACTATGTGGCGCGAGGATCATCTCTACGATCTGGTGCTGGTGCTGGGGTACAACGACGATCCGGTGGTGGCGGGCAAGGGCAGCGCCATCTTCCTGCATCTGGCGCGGCCCGATTTTTCCGCCACCCATGGCTGCGTGGCGTTGCATTATTCCGATGCGCTGGCAGCGATCGCGCAGCTACGGCCCGGCGATGTCGTTCAGATCGTGTGATCCTCATGCTTCGACAGGCTCAGCATGAGGCTTTGGGCATCCTCACCCTGAGCTTGTCGAAGGGTGAGGCGCGCGCACTCCAAAAATAGCGCTTCCCACGCGCACATGCGTCGCGCCGAACTTCACCGCCAGTTCAAAATCGCCGCTCATCCCCATGCTGAGATGGGAAAGACCATTGTCCTTCGCCAGCTTGGCCAGCAGCGCGAAATGCGGCGCGGCGTCGTCATCGGCGGGCGGGATGCACATCAGTCCCTCCACCGGCAGGTTCTTTCCCCGCGCATAGGCGATCAGTGCTGCCGCCTCACGCGGCAACACGCCTGCCTTTTGCGCTTCCTCACCGGTATTCACCTGCACGAACAGGCGCGGACATTTGCCGCCACGCTCGCGTTCCGCCGCCAGCGCATCGGCCAGCTTTTCGCGGTCCAGCGTCTGGATCACATCGAACAATGCCGCCGCATCGCGCACCTTGTTGCTCTGCAAGGGACCGACCAGATGCAATTCCAGGTCGGGAGCCTGGGCCCTCAGCGCCGGATACTTCCGCTGCGCCTCCTGCACCCGGTTCTCCCCGAACAGGCGCTGACCTGCCATCAGGGCTTGGCGTATGCCGTCTTCGTCCACCGTCTTTGCGACGGCCACAAGCTGGGTGCGCGGGGCGGGCGCAATGGCGCTCTTTCGCGCCGCATCGATGCGGGCCAGTATGGCGGCCAGATTTTCCGGGATGTTCAAGGCGGCGAACCTAGCAAGGCGTCAGGCGGGTCTCAATGACGAGATGCCCCTGGTGCTGATGACCGATGATCGCAAGGTGGACTGGATGGCCGCGGCGGCGCGCCTGCCGCGCGGCGCTCTGGTGGTGGTGCGCAGCCGCGATGCCAGAAAGCGCGCGGCGCTGGCTTATAGTCTCCATGGCATCGCACCTTTGTTGATCGCCGATGATCCCGAACTGGCCGCGGACATCGGCGCGGCAGGCCTGCATCTGCCGGAGTTGCGCATCCGCGAGGCGATGCATTGGCGCGCGCGGCATCCCGGTTGGATCATCACAGCCTCGGCGCATTCGCTGCGCAGCCTGATGCATGCGCGCCAGCTGGACGCAGTTTTTCTGTCGCCGGTCTTCGCCACCACCAGCCACAAGAGCGGGCGCGCCCTGACGCCGGTGCGCGCGGCCTTCATGGCGCAGCATGGCATGGTGCCGGTCTATGCGCTTGGCGGTGTGACGGCGCGCAATGCTGCTTTGTTGGCACCGGCCTTCAGCGGCATCGCGGCAATCTCTTCATTGCTCTGAGGTGTGAAGACTGAGATTCAGAAAAAGCGCATTCATCTTCAATTGCGGTGCGCCATTGAAGAAGGATCCGCTGCTGCGGCCATAGCCCAGCCGCTGCCAGCCGGCGGAGACATTCAGGCTGGGCGACAGACGATAGCCCAGCGAGGCTTGCGCGCCATTCAGGCCCAGGCGCGGCAACCCCGCGATGCCAACCTCCTTGGCGACGCCGTTGCCATACTCGACGCCGGCGGTCCAAAGCCCGTCGGTGATGGCGGCCGAGACATGCTGCGCGCGGGTCACTGATGGCTGCCAGGTCTGGTTGACGTTGAAGGCATAGGCATTGCTCTGCCGCCAGGAGCCACCCAGCGAGACACGGAGCTCTTCATTCAGCGGATAATCAATGCGCGCCCCGACACCCAGATCGCTGGTGCCTTGCTGTCCCGGCAGCTTGTGTTCGCCGCGACTTTCCGACAGCGCCGCATAGGCCGCGATGGTGGCGTTCTCAAATTCGGTTTCATAGCGCAGCGCGGCTTCCCAAAACGTCACCTGGCGTCCCGGCACATCCGGGCCTGCATCCAGAAAGGGAAGCTGCTTGCCTTCGCTGGGGGTGAAGGACAGCGCCAGCTGCGCCCCGAACAATGACGGGCTGGTATAGACAAACTTGGCATAGTTGCTGGAGGCGCTGACCTGGGTGCGCAGCGGGAACATGCCGGTCACGGCGCGCCCCGTCACCGGATCGCGATAAAAGCTGGTGCGCGGATCATCCAGGCTGACATTGGGATCAACCTTGGGCCCGCCGACACTCAACACCTCGCCCGCCCCATCGGTGATGCCGATCTCCAAAGTGCCAAGGCCGGTACGGGCCGAAGCCGACAGCCGCTCGATCACATCGCCGTCATAGCGCCCGCGCGACAGCGGATCAGCCGCGGCGAAAGTTCCGTTCAAGGCCAGACTGAGGCCGCTGTCATAGTCGCGCCGGAGCTGGGGCATCAGCAGCAGGGCGCCGCTCCCTTGCGCCCCGCGCCAGCCCGGCTGGTGGGGCGCGAACAGGGCGCCGCTGGCCTCGCCGTTCAGCCGCAGCTCGGCGCTGCCGACGGGAAGGGACCAGGGCGCCACGGCGAAATCCGGCAGAGCGGCCTGTGCCGGGATGGCGGTAAGAAGGACAGCCGCCATGCCTGCGCTCCGCAATCCTCCTGTCTTACCAAAATGCAATCCGGCTTTCCTCTAAGTCCTTCCAGAATAAGCCAAACTGGCCCCTTTGACGCAAGCCTCAACACGTTGCGCCAATCCGGCCCCGCCGCTATAAGCGCCTTTCGGCTCCGTGCCCTCCAGACCCTTGGGAAAATGATGTCCATGCGAGTTCTGCCTGCCCTGTTGTCTGCGCTGGTCCTGGCCGGCTGCGGCTCTTCCAATGATGGTACCCGGGACATGGACACCGGCACGGGCGGGATCGTGAGCGGTTCCACCCGCATGACCCTGGGCGTCAATTCCTTCCTCTGGCATGCCTCGCTCGACACGCTGCGCTTCCTGCCGCTGGCGTCGGCCGATCCGTTCGGCGGCGTCATCATCTCCGAATGGTATGTCGCACCCGCCAGCCCGAATGAACGGCTGAAAGTGACGGTCTACATCATGGACCGCACCCTGCGCGCCGACGGGCTCAAGGTCGTGGTGTTCCGCCAGGTGCGCCAGGGCACCACATGGACCGATGCCCAGCCCAGCCCCGACACAGCGCACAAGCTGGAAGATTCCATCCTCACCCGCGCCCGCGAACTGCGCCTCGCCAGCGTCAGCGCCAACTAAGGCTCGCGACATGGCGCGTTACAACGCCAAGGAATCGGAAAAGCACTGGCAACAGGAATGGGACGCGCGCGCGCTGTTCGCGACGCCATCGCAATCTGACAAGCCGAAATATTATGTACTGGAGATGTTCCCCTATCCCTCGGGGCGCATCCATATGGGCCATACCCGCAACTACACCATGGGCGATGTCATCGCCCGCTTTCGCCGCGCCCAAGGTTACAACGTGCTGCATCCCATGGGCTGGGATGCCTTCGGCCTGCCGGCGGAAAATGCGGCCCGCGACAAGGGCGTGAGCCCGCGCGACTGGACTTATGAGAACATCGCGGCGATGCGCGACCAGCTCAAGATGATGGGGCTCTCCATCGACTGGAGCCGCGAGTTCGCCACCTGCGATCCGGAATATTATCACCAGCAGCAAAAGCTGTTTCTGGATTTTTACAAGGCAGGTTTCGTCTATCGCAGCGAAGCGGATGTGAACTGGGACCCGGTCGACATGACCGTGCTCGCCAATGAGCAGGTGATTGATGGCCGCGGCTGGCGATCGGGCGCGATGGTCGAGCGCCGCAAGCTGTCGCAATGGTTCTTCAAGATCACCGCCTTTGCCGACGAGCTGCTGCAAGGGCTGGACGGCCTCGACCGCTGGCCGGAAAAAGTCCGCACCATGCAGAAGAACTGGATCGGCCGCAGCGAGGGCCTGCGCTTCCAGTTCACCCTGTCCAACAGCGAAAAGCTGGACGTCTTCACCACCCGTCCCGACACTTTGTTCGGCGCGTCCTTCGTGGCGCTGTCGCCCGATCATCCGCTGGCGCAGGAGCTGGCGGCCAAGGACAAGAAGCTGGACGCCTTCATCGCCGAATGCCGCAAGACCGGTACGGCGGAAGCGGAAATCGAAAAGGCCGAGAAGCTGGGTTACGACACCGGGCTGACAGCGGCCCATCCTTTCGATCCCGACTGGAAGCTGCCGGTGATGGTGGCGAACTTCGTGCTGATGGGTTACGGCACCGGCGCCATTTTCGGCTGCCCGGCGCATGACCAGCGCGACCTGGATTTTGCCCGCAAATACAGCCTCAACGTCACGCCGGTGGTGCTGCCGTCGGATGCCGATCCCAAGACATTCGATGTCGGCAAGGAAGCCTATGTTGGTCCGGGCAAGCTGGCCAATTCACGCTTTCTCGACGGCATGACGGTGGAACAGGCCAAGGCCGAAGTGGCGGCTCGCCTGGAGAAAGACGGCATCGGCGAGCGCACGGTGAATTACCGCCTGCGCGACTGGCTGGTGTCGCGCCAGCGCCCCTGGGGTTGCCCGATCCCCATGGTCCATTGCGCCAAATGCGGCGTGGTGCCGGTGCCAGTGGATCAGCTGCCTGTGCGGCTGCCGGAAGTCATCAACTTCAACGTCAAGGGCAATCCGCTGGATGCCGATCCGGCGTGGAAGGCCACGACCTGTCCCTCCTGCAAAGGTGCGGCGGTGCGTGATACCGACACGCTGGATACCTTTGCGGATTCGTCCTGGTACTTCCTGCGTTTCACCAACCCGCACGCCGATGCGCCGGTGGACAAGTCGAGCGCCGATTACTGGATGCCAGTGGACCAGTATATCGGCGGCATTGAGCACGCCATCCTGCATCTTCTCTATGCGCGCTATTTCACCCGCGCCATGTCCAAGCTGGGCCTGGTGCGCGAGCCCGAACCCTTCGCCGGCCTGTTCACCCAGGGCATGGTCTGTCACGAGACCTACAAGGACGCCAATGGCGGCTGGGTGACGCCCGACGAAATCGAAAAACGCGACGGCAAGGCATTCTTCCTGGGCACCGACACGCAAGTGGCGATCGGCCCGTCGGAGAAGATGTCCAAGTCGAGAAAGAATGTGATCGCGCCGGAAACTATCATCGCCGATTACGGCGCCGATACCATCCGCTGGTTCATGCTGTCGGATACCCCGCCCGAACGCGATATTGAATGGACCGATGCCGGCGCGGAAGGCTGCTGGCGTTTTGTCCAGCGTATCTACCGGCTGTGCACCGAAGCCGCCGACCTGCCCGCACCCGGAACCGCCGTCAGCGGCGATGACGAGGCCTCAAAGACCTTGCGCCATGCGGTCCATAAAGCGATCCAGGCAGTGACTGAACATCTGGAAAACCTGCGCTTCAACAGTGCCGTGGCCCAGCTCTACACCTTGGCGAACGCCATCGGCGCCGTGCCCAAGGCCAGTCCCCCGGCTCGGCGCGAGGCGCTGGAAGCCATTGTCCTGCTGGCCGCGCCGA
>JBBSKJ010000146.1:0-6271 GCA_038256475.1 Micropepsales bacterium
GGTTCGCCGCCGGTCAGGCGGAAAAGATGCCCGCGCCATGCCTCGTGGACCGCATTGATGCGCACCCTGGTGCCCTTGAGATCGGGCTGTCCCGATACCGGATCGGTCCTGGCATGCACCAGCCGGTCGATCGGGCCCGATGAGGTGAACTGGTCGGTCCAATGCATGGGCGCGAAAACGTCGCCGGGCCGCACGCCTTCATCCAGCGTGGCGCGCATCACCACCGCGCCATGATCGCTTTCGATCCGCGCCAGGCCTTTTTCGACAATACCGCGGGCAGCCGCGTCGCGCGGATGCAGCGCGATGCTGGGACTGGAAATATGGGACATCAAGTGCGGCACCCGTCCGGTCCGGGTCATGGTGTGCCACTGGTCGCGTATCCGCCCGGTGTTGAGGGTGAAGGTATCGTCCGACACCGGTTCATCAGCGGGCAATTGCAGCGGCACCATGCGGGCTCGCTTGTCAGGGGTGGAAAAGCCGCCGCGCGCGAACAGGCGCGGTCCGCTCGGACCGCCGCCATGCCTGGGCACCGGCCACTGCACGGGCGACAGGTCGTCAAATTCGGCGTCGCCGATATCCGCCAGCCCACCCAGATTGAAAACCCGCGCACCATTATTTTCAAAGGCCGACAGGGCCGCATGTTCACGAAAGACATTGACCGGGGCCTGATAGGCGAAGGCCTGGTCCCATCCCATGCGCCGGCCAACCTCGGCGTACATCCACCAGTCGGGCCGGGCCTGGCCGGGCGCGGCGCGAAAGGCGCGCTGGCGCGAAATGCAGCGTTCGGAGTTGGTGACGGTGCCGTCTTTTTCCGCCCAGCTGGCGGCGGGCAATACGATATCGGCCAGGGCGGTGGTGTCGGTGGGCCAGGCATCCGCCACGATCACCAGCGGGCATTTGCGCAGCGCCTCGCGCACCTTGTCCGCGCGCGGCATGGATGCGGCGGGATTGGTGGCGGCGATCCAGACCGCCTTGACCCTTCCGTCCAGCACGGCATCGAACAGGTCCACGGCCTTCAGGCCCGGCGCCGCCGCCATTTGCGGCGATTGCCAGAAGCGGCCAACCCGTTCCACATCCGCAGGGGTGAAAGCCATGTGCGCGGCAAGCTGATTGGCCAGGCCGCCCACTTCGCGGCCGCCCATGGCATTGGGCTGGCCGGTCAGGGAGAAGGGTCCCATCCCCGGACGCCCAATGCGGGCGGTTGCCAGGTGGCAGTTCAGGATGGCGTTGACCTTGTCGGTGCCGCTCGAGGACTGGTTCACGCCCTGGGAATAGAGCGTCACCACCCGTTCGGTGGCGGCGAACATTTCGTAGAAGGCGCGGACATCCTCAGGGCTAAGATCGGCGGCGGCGGCGACAAAGGCGATGGACGGCGCGGCGGTGCGCGCCGCTTCCAGCGTTTCCTCCAGGCCGGTGACATGCTGGGCGATCCATGCGCGGTCCAGCCTGTCATGATTGGCCAGATAGACCAGCAATCCGCTCCACAACACGACATCGGCCCCGGGCGCCAACGCCAGGTGCAGGTCGGCGGTCTCGGCGGTGGCGGTGCGGCGCGGATCAATGGTGATGACTTTGGTGCCGCGTTTTTCGCGGGCCGCCATCAGGCGCTGGTACAGGACCGGATGGCACCAGGCCATGTTGCTGCCGACCTGGATGACAAGATCGGCTTCCTCCAGATCGTCATAGCAGCCGGGCACCACATCTTCGCCAAAGGCCCGCACGTGGCCCGCCACCGATGACGACATGCAGAGGCGTGAATTGGTGTCGATATTGCCGGAGCCGATAAAGCCCTTCATCAGCTTGTTGGCGACGTAATAATCCTCGGTCAGGAACTGGCCGGAGACATAGAAAGCGATGGCGTCCGGACCATGCTCAGCGCGGATGCGCGAGAATTCCGCCGCGATATGTCCCAGCGCCTGGTCCCAGTTTGCTTCCTGTCCGTGCATCATCGGCACGGTCAGGCGGTCTGGCAGGTCCAGCGTGTCTTTCAGCGCCGCGCCCTTGGAGCAGAGCCGGCCGAAGTTGGCAGGATGCGCGTCATCGCCCTGCGGGACGCCATCAACGACTTTGACCCCGCAACCGACACCACAATAAGGGCAGGTGGTGCGTGTCACCCGCACTTCCGCTCAATGGCCGGGTGTTCCATGGCAGGCCGCTCGACACGCAGGCCAACAAAGACCTCGCCGCCCACCAGCTTGACCGGAATGGTTTCGGTGCGGCCTTCGTCGGGTTCGGCTGCGAGGCCGGTATCCAGGCCGATCACCCAATTGTGCAGCGGACAGGTGACGCTGTCGCCCGAGACGATTCCTTCCGACAGGGGCCCCTGTTTGTGCGGACATTCGTCCACCAGCGCGAAGACACGATCCTCGCCGGTGCGGAACACGGCGATCGGCTTGCCGCCGGAGCCGAAACACAGGCGGCGCGAACCGCGCACCGGAATGTTGGCAAGCGGTCCGATTTTCTTCCAGATGATGGTATCAAGCATCCGCCAGCTCCGGCAGTTTGGCGAATTCATGGGCATCAACCCCGCCCGCGCGCTCCGCCCAGGGATCGTCCTGGGCGAACTTCTGCGAATAGATAAAGCGGGCATTCAGCATGCGCCGACCTTCATTATCCTCGACCAGACGCTTTTTCACATAGTCGATGCCGACGCGGGCGATCCAGGGCGCGGTGCGTTCCAGATAATGGGCTTCCTCGCGATAGATCTGCATGAAAGCGCCGGCATATTCCATCACGTCCTCTTCGCTGGCGACCCGCACCAGGGGATCGGTGACGCGCACATCGATGCCGCCATTGCCGCCCACCAGAATGTCGTAGCCGGCTTCGACGCAGACCACGCCCATATCCTTGATGGTGGCTTCGGCACAATTGCGCGGGCAGCCCGAGACCGCGAACTTCACCTTGTGCGGGGTCCAGGAGCCCCAGCAGAGTTTCTCCAGCTTGATGCCCAACCCCGTGGAATCCTGGGTGCCGAAGCGGCACCATTCGCTGCCGACACAGGTCTTCACCGTGCGCAGGCCCTTGGCATAGGCGTGGCCGGACACCAGCCCCGCCTTGTTCAGGTCGCCCCATACGGCCGGCAGGTCTTCCTTCTTTACGCCCAAGAGGTCGATGCGCTGGCCGCCGGTGACCTTGACGGTGGGGATATTGAATTTTTCCGCCACCGAGGCGATGGCATGCAGTTCCGACGGGGTGGTGACGCCGCCCCACATGCGCGGCACCACGCTGTAAGTGCCATCCTTCTGGATGTTGGCGTGGACGCGCTCATTGATGAAGCGCGAGCGGGAATCATCGACATACCCCCCGGGCCAGGCGCAGAGCAGGTAGTAGTTCAGCGCCGGGCGGCATTTGTGGCACCCTTCCGCCTTCTTCCAGCCGAACGCCGCGCGCACGGCATCCATGGTTTTAAGGTCCCGGGCCAGGATAGCCTGCCGCACTTCGTCATGGCCGGCTCCCGTGCAGTCGCAAATCGACGGGGCTTTCTTCTCGACCGCGCCGCCCAGCGTGTCGGCCAGCAGCGCTTCGACAAGGCTGGTGCACTGCCCGCAGGAAGCGGAGGCCTTGGTGTGGGAGCGAACCTGCGACAGGGACATCAGGCTTTTTTCGCGGATGGCGCAGACGATCGAACCCTTGGAGACGCCGTTGCAGCCGCAGATCTGGGCATCATCGGGCAGGGAGGCGACATCCGGCCCGGTCTTGCCGGCGGGCAGGCTTTCGGCGAAGGCCCGACCGAACACCAGCTTGTCGCGGATTTCGGAAATGTCGGTCTTGCCCTGGATCAGGCTGAGATACCACTGGCCGTCCGCGACATCGCCATACAGCACCGCGCCGACCAGCTTGCCGTCACGCACCACGATCTTCTTGTAAAGGCCGCGATTGTCGTCGCGCAGGGTGATCTCGTCGTCACTCTCGCCTTCGGCCATCAGGGCCCCGGCGGAAAAGACATCCACGCCGGTGATCTTGAGGCTGGTGGAGAGTGCCCGGCTGGTGAACAGCGCGTCTTCGTCGCCGGTCAGGCGCGCGGCGCAGACCTTGGCCTGGTCCCAGATCGGTGCGACCAGCCCGAACACCGCGCCGCGATGCTCGACACATTCGCCGACGGCAAAAATATCCGGATCGGTGGTGCGCATGTCATCGGCGACGACGATGCCGCGATTGACGTCCAGGTCGGCAGCTTTGGCCAAGTCGATATTGGGACGGATGCCGATGGCCAGGACCACCAGATCGGCGGGAATGAAACGCCCGTCCGCCAGTTGGACGCCTTCGACCCGCTCGGTGCCGGTGATTTCCTCAGTCTGGCCGTCGGTGAAAAAGGCGATGCCGCGCCGGTCCAGGTCGCGCTGCAGAAGCTGACCCGCGGCGGCGTCGAGCTGGCGCTCCATCAGGGTGGGCATCAGATGCACCAGCGCCACGGACATGCCGCGCTGTTTCAGGCCCCAGGCGGCTTCCAGACCCAGCAATCCGCCGCCGATCACGACGGCGCGCTTGTGAGTTTTCGCCGCCGCCAGCATCTTGTCGACATCGGCGATGTCGCGGAAGGCGCAGGTGCCGGGAAGGCCCAGGCCCGGAATCGGCGGAGCCAGCGGGCGCGAACCGGTGGCCAGCAGGATCTTGTCATATTGCACCGTCACTCCGGCGGCGGAGGTCACCGTGCGGGCTTCCCGGTCAATTGTCTTGACCGCGTCGCCAGTGATCAGGGTGATGCCGTTTTTCGCGTACCATTCGCGGCTGTTGATGACGATCTCGTCCACGCTCTTGTCGCCCGCCAGCACGCTGGACAGCATGATGCGGTTGTAATTGACGTGCGGTTCGGCGCCGAACACCGTGATCCGGTAGCGCTTGCCGCCCGGCAGCTTCAGCATTTCCTCGACCGTGCGCATGCCGGCCATGCCGTTGCCGATTACGACCAGATGTTCGCGGGGGTCCGTCATCATGTTCATGGTCGCCCCCTAGATACGCGCGCCGGCCAACACCCCGACTTCGCGCCGCCATCGCGGCCGCACCGACACGATCCCGGCAAAGGCGATCAGGGACATGCCGGCGAACACCGAAAAGCCGAAGGCATAGCTGCCGGTGAATTGCTGTGCATAGCCAAGGCTGGCGGCGAGATAGAAGCCGCCGATGCCGCCGGTCATGCCCACCAGCCCGGTCATCAGCCCGACATCGCGGCTGAAGCGTTGCGGCAACAGCTGGAACACCGCGCCATTGCCCATGCCCAGCGCCGACAGGCCGACAATGAACAGGACCAGTGTTTCCATTACGGACAGCGCGCCGCCCGCAATGGTGAACAGGATTCCCGCAACCAGCAGATAGACGAAGGACAGCGAGCGCGTGCCGCCGATCCGGTCCGCCAGGGCGCCGCCAAGGGGGCGGGCGAAAGAACCCGCAAAGACGCAGGCGGCGGTGAAGTAGCCGGCGGTCACGGGACTGAGGCCAAACTTGTCGTGAAAATAGATCGGCAGGAAGGAGGACAGGCCGACAAAGCCGCCGAAGCTGACGCTGTAGAAGAACATCAACAGCCAGGCATCACGTGACTTCAGGATGCGGCCATAGTCCGCCATGTTCTTGGCGGGCGGGCATTGCGGACTGTTCTTGGCGGTGAACAGGAACAGTATGAGCACCAGGATCAGCGGCAGCGCCGCCAGGCCCAGCACATCCTGCCAGCCGACCATCACGGCGAGGGTCGGCACGAACAAAGCGGCCAGCACGGTGCCGGAATTGCCCGCACCCGCCAGACCAAGCGCCATGCCCTGATGCTCGGGCGGGTACCAGTAGGACACCATGGGCAGGGCGATGGCGAAGGAGGCGCCCGCGACGCCCAGCACGATGCCGAGCAGGAGAACCTGCTGGAAATTGTGAACGCCGATCAGCCACGCACCGAGCAGGCCGATGATGACGACCAGCTGCATGATGATGCCGGTCAGGCGCGGCTGCAGCTGCCCCACCAGTATGCCGTTGATGATCCGAAGCAGCGCGCCCGCCAGCACCGGCACCGCGACCATCAGGCCTTTCTGGCCAGGGTTGAGATTGAGGTCCTGGGCGATCAGCACCGCCATCGGGCCCAGCAGGACCCAGACCATGAAGCTGAGATCGAAATACAGGAAGCAGGCGATCAGGGTGGGCAGATGGCCGGCTTTGAGGAACGCGCTTTTCATTCCATGGCTCGCTGGGCGCAGGAGCGCCGCATGCGAACCGCCATTGGCTCGCGGTGATCGGTGTGGCTTCGGGACGCTACCCGCCATTGGATGAGGCCCGGCCGGGCCAAGGCCCA
>JBBSKJ010000147.1:0-6250 GCA_038256475.1 Micropepsales bacterium
GTCAAGCGCAAGGACAGTGCCAGCCGCCGCATCGCCTCGCGCCTGGGCAACGGCTTTCGCAACCTGATGCTGGGCGACGGCGCCACCGATACCGGCTGCGGCCTCAAGGCATTCCGGCGCCAGGCCTTTCTCGACCTTCCCTATTTCGATCACATCCACCGCTTCCTGATCGCGCTGGTGCTGCGCGATGGCTGGCAGGTACGCTTCGTGCCGGTCAATCACCGCCCGCGCCTGACCGGCGCGTCGAAATACACCAATTTCGGACGGATGCTGGTCAGCATGCAGGACCTGCTCGGCGTGCGCTGGCTGCAGCGCCGCCATCGCGGCCCAAGCCGGAGCGAAGAGCTCTGACCTGCCCATCCCTGCCCGGATGATCTATCGTGACCGCCGAGTCGCGGTCGCTCGTGACCATAGGAGGATTTTATGCTGCGCATGTTCCCCATGATCCTGATCGCCGTGATCATCTACAACGCCGTCGCGTTCGGCGGCGGGGTGGCGGGCCAGCACGACATGACCGCTACGCTGGCGCAGGGCTTCTCGCTTGCGATGTTTTCCGGCGATGTGTGGAAAATCTCGCTGGGCGACATCTTCCTGCTCGGCGCGCTGGGGCTTTTGTTCGTGGAAATCATCAAGTCGGCCGGCACCACCCACCGCGAGATCATCAATCACGGCCTTTCGATGCTGACCTTCGTGGTCGCGCTGGTGGAATTCATCATGCTGAGGGGCTTCGGCACATCGGTCTTTTTCCTGATCACCATCATGTGCCTGTTCGATGTGGTGGCGGGCTATACCATCTCGCTGGTCGCGGCCAAGCGCGACCTCTCCATGGCGCCGCACGACCCGCATTAGTGAGCCGCGTTTTACGAAACGGTCCAGTGGACCGTTTCGCGCGGCGAACGCGCCGAGCTTGGGCGAGGCGCGGCCGAAGGTTCAGGTCTTTTGTGCCGAAAAACCCTTGTTTTTCAAACTACTTGCGGCGACAGCCCCGACAGTATATTTCCCCCCATTCCAGTGCGGACAGGTGGCCGAGTGGTTGAAGGCGCACGCCTGGAAAGTGTGTAACGGTGAAAGCCGTTCGAGGGTTCGAATCCCTCTCTGTCCGCCAATAAAAAAGGCCCTCCTCGCGGGGGCCTTTTTTATTGGCGCATAGGGATCGGTGAACGAACCCTTGTTCGACCAAATCGGCGACAACCGCTTTCGGTGCGCATCGCGCACCGATCCGAGCGTCAGCGAGGACGAGGAACATGCCTTGAGCATGTTCCGACGCACGCCTAGCTTTTGTTAGCGAACGCAGTGAGCTTACAAAAGCTGGCGCTCTGCGAGTATAGCGAGCAGTGATCCCTCTCTGTCCGCTCTAGGGAAGCGCGTTCCTGCCCGTGAACGGATTGAATCCTCGTTGAGCTATCGCCACCCAAGAGACAGCGGCCAAATGCGCGATGCGAAAATACTGGCGCGGCTGGGTCGGATCGGTGTCCAACATGAAGCCGGTGGGAAGAGTGCTGGTGCTGGCGGCATAATAGGAGCCGTCGGGCAACCGCATCGCGACAATCGCCCTCATCAGACTATCGGCTTCCTGCTCGCGGCCTGCCAGTTTTAGCCACAGCGCCACCTGTGCTGTGCCTTCGGTCCAAAGCCCTTCCTTCGCCTCGCTGTAGGCATAACCGTTCCCGCTCCGCAGGCGGTCTTGCAGCATCGCCGGTTTGTAACGAACCGCTCCGCCAGGTATCGCGAGCAACGGCCATATCTGGGCGTCCAGCGCCAGATATAGATTGGGCGTTTTGCCGTCATTCCCGGTTCCGACCGCAAAGCAGCCGCACTCGGACCGCCACATGGCGTGCACAAAATTTTCTGCCGCGCTGGCTTCATCCTGCCAGGCCTGATCACCGGTCGCCTGAGCCAGCAGCGTGAACGCCGCGCGCAAGTCGGCATTGTGCTCGGTGGATTTCCAAGTGTGAACAACAGGGGCAGGCTCATGGGCAAAAACGCCACCCGTAAATCCGCCAGGCGCGATATCGCTCCGCCATTGCTTCATCCAGCCGCCGATACGCGCCGCGCCATCCCGAAAGCGCCGGTCGCCTGTCGCGCGGTCCAGCGTAAGCAGGGCTAGCATCGCCCAGGCCATATTGCCGCTGTCGCTGCCGACCTGATAGCGATCCTCCACCCACATATTTTGCTTGGCGTCCCACCATCCCGGCACCTTCAAGGGGCCTGCACTGACAGGACCGGCCAGATAGCCGTTGCGCAGGCGTCCGTCGCGCCAGTACCGGTCACGATCCAGCGCCGCGAGGATGGCGTCGCCGATCCGCGCGGCATTACCAGTGTGACCGCAGGCGACCAATGCAATTACCGCGACGGCGTTGTCGTAAAGGTACGCCGCGTTCTGCATCGGCCCAGAGCTTACCGAAGGATAGCTTGGCAGAAACAGCGGTCCTGTAGGTTGAGCCTCCACTGTGCTGGAAAGATAAGCGCAAGCCGTTGTCGGTTCCGCTGCGAACGCCTGCCGCACGCCCGTCCATTGCGCACCGATGAGCGCAAGCGCAACCACCAAAGCGCGGGGGATTACCGGGCACGCCCTAAGCATGCGTGCAATATTTCACAAAAGCCCGCATGGCACTATGGCGCCACTTTCCGCGCCGCCAGCCACATATCCACAAGCCCTTTGCGGCGCATCTAGCGCGTGTTGACGCTCCCATCGTCCGGATCGCTGGACAGCCAGGGTGGAATCGGTGGCTCCTCTCTAAAAATACGAGGGAGAAGCCACATGCTCACGCGTCGCCACACCATGGCCGGCCTGCTCGGTCCCGCCGCCGCCTTCGGACTGGGCGGCCTTGCCTCCCCCGCCCGCGCCCAGAGCGCCGCGATCGGCTCCCGCGAGAAAATCCGCGTCACCAAGATCGATACCTTCGTCCTGACCAACAGCTGGGTGTTCGTGAAGATCACCACCGACACCGGCATCACCGGCTGGGGCGAGATGCTGAAGGACGACGCCAAGGCCTGCGCCGCCGGCGCGCTGGAGGTTGGCGATTACCTGATCGGCCAGGACCCCACCCGCGTGGTGCACCACTGGCAGGCGATCCATCGCGGCGCCTTTTACCGCGGCGGCCCGATCAAGACCGCGATCTCGTCCGGCATCGACCAGGCGCTGTGGGACATTACCGGCAAGGTCTACAACCTGCCGGTCTACAAGCTTCTGGGCGGAGCGGTGCGCGACCGCTGCCGCGTCTATGGCCAGCCCAACCTGAAGAATGGCGTCAACGCCATGAAGGTGCAGCTGCGCGACGGCACGGGGCGGGTGCCGTCCAAGTACAATGAAGGCGATCGCTATGTCGCCGACGTGACGGAACGCTTCGCCGCCCTGCGCAAGAAGATGGGCCCGGATGTCGATATCGGCATCGAATTCCACGGCGCGGTGCAGCCCTCCACCGCCATCCGGCTGATGGCGGCGCTGGAACCATATAATCCCTGGTTCTATGAAGAAGTGGTCCAGGCGCTGAATGTCGATGTGATGGCCGAGCTGGCCAAGAAGACCAGCGTGCCGCTGGCGACCGGCGAGCGCATCTTCACCAAATGGGGTTTCAAGGACATCCTGGAGAAGAAGGCGGCGATGATCCTGCAGCCGGACGTCTGCTATGCCGGCGGCATCACCGAACTGAAGATCATCGCGGGCATGGCCGAGGCCTATTACGCCCCGATCGCGCCGCACAATCCGCAAGGCCCCTGCTCGCTGGCCGCCAGCCTGCAGATCGCCGCCGCCATTCCCAACTTCCTGATCCAGGAACGCGGCGACAATGAATATTCCGACCTGTTGGCCAAGCCGCTGCCGCCGATCGTCAATGGCTATCGCCCGCTGCTGGAAGGCCCGGGCCTGGGCATCACCATCGACGAGGACAAGCTGCGCGCCCAGGTCGGCGAGCCCCGGCCCTATATGCCGGTGTTCGACAAGGAAGACGGCTCGGTTGTGGACTGGTAGGGAAACGGCGGCTAGCGGGTCTTGCCCCGCGCCGCCACCTGCCACATCTCGACCAATTCGCCGCCCCGGCTGACGGCCACCTCGTCATGCAGGTTGCTGACGACGCAGACATGGTTGGGCACGATGCGAATTCGCTCGCCCACCACCGGCTTGGCGGCGCAGCGCGACAGATCGACGATGCCGTGTTCCTCGTTGAGCCGCTCGATCACCGCATCCTCATAGCCCAGGATCAGGCCATAGCCTTTGCCAAAAGACGGATCGATGCCGTCGCTGGACAGGCTCTTGGAACCCGCATCGATCACGGCGCGGTCCTCGGTGGGGCGGCTGATCACGGTGGCGTGCAGATGGAAGGCGCATTCGTCCAAGGTGGCGGCGCCCGCGCCGACCGTGGCGCGGTCGTGATAGATATAGGTGCCAACCCGCACTTCGGTCAGCCCGGCGATCTCGTGCGCGGCCCAGGCATTGGGCGTGCCGCCGCCGGAAACCACTGAAATCGCGATGCCGGCCTTGTCGAACTCCGCCTGCGCGTCGACGACAAACCGGGCGGTTGCGGCGGTGCTGGGATAGGTCATGAGACCGTCAAAGCGCAGGCCCGGCGTCTGCTGCACCCGCCGCGCCAGCTCCAGCGCCTGCGCCACCGAGGTCACGCCGGTGCGCTTGTTGCCGCTGTCGAACTCCACCAGCACACCAATGATGTGGTTGGAGGCGCGGGCCGCCTCACCAATGGTTTCCAGCGCGACACTATTGTCGATGCCGACACGCACCTTGGCGCGGCGGGACAGGTCCGCCAGGCGCTGCGCCTTGGCTGAGCCGATCAGGGGATAGGAGATGAAGATGTCGTCCAGCCCGGCATCGGCCATCACCTCGGCCTCGCCCAGCTTCTGACAGGTGATGCCGCCCGCGCCCAGTTCCAGCTGGCGGTGGGCAAAGCCGGGTATCTTGTGGGTCTTGATGTGCGGCCGCAGCTTGAGGCCGTGTTGATCGCAATAGGCCTGCATCTTCGCCAGATTGTGCTCGACCCGGTCCAGGTCGATCACGGGAACCGGGGTTTCCAGATCGGCAATGCGCATCAGGACACTCCTAATCCGGCAGGACCGCCACGCAGTCGATCTCCACCTGGATGCCGAAAAGCTGGCAGCCGATGGTGGTGCGGGCGGGCGGTTCGCCCGGGAAAAATTCCTTGTAGATGGTGTTGTATTCACCAAAGCGCGTCAGGTCGCTGAGATAGGTGTTCACCTTGACCACGTCCTTCATGTCGGCGCCGGCGCCCTTCAGGATGGTCTGCACATTGCGCAAGGTCTGGCGCACCTGTCCGGCGAAATCATCCGGCGCGATATTGGTCTTGGGATCCTGCGGCCCCTGCCCCGAGACATAGACAAAGCCATTGGCGATGACGGCGTGCGAGTAATGCCCGCCCGGCTTGGCGGCGGCCTCCACGATAAGAGCCTTGCGCATGATCCCTCCTGTTCTTGTTGGCCCGCGATAGGGCTTCGCTGATGTATCGCACATGGCCTTGCCGGCAAAGCCTGACCCAAACAAAAAAGGCCGGCACCGCGAGGCGCCGGCCCTTGTTTGCAAGCGGTGCCGGTTACTTGCGGCCCGGCACCTCCGAGATGGTCTTGGCGTTGGCCGCCTTGCGCGCCGCCAGCATCGCGTCGAACTCGGCGCGGCTCATCCGCACCCGGCCGGGCGTGCCCAGCGCCCAGGTGGCCATGGCGTCGTACTTGCGGGGTGTCCAGCCGCCTTCGAATTCGCCGGCATTGGCGCCGGTGCGGTTGAGCTCGAAATTGTAGGTGTCTTCCAGCTGGGTGAATTCGGCGGAGATAACCGCCTCTTCCGCCAGGATCGCCGGAATGAAAATCACGCCATCGGCCTTGGCCACCACCAGATCGCCCGGCAGCACTGAAGCGCGGCCGATACGGATCGGCGCATTGATCGAGGTCAGGGTCATGTCCACCCAGTAGGAAGGATCATAGGCGCGGTAGAGGCCCGGCAGGTTCGCGATCTCGCGCGCTTCTTCGGCGTCGCGGATGCCGGCGTCGAAGATGAAACCGGAATGGGTGTGGGCGGCGATGCCGCTGGCCAGGTTGGAGCCGATCAGCGTGCCTTCCACGACCTTGCCGAAGCCGTCAGCGACATAGACATCGCCCATCACCAATTCGTTGATCGGCCACTGGTTGTTGCCGGTGACACGGCCGTCACGCTTGCCTTCGGCATTGATGACATTGACCATGTCGGGACGCGCCGGCATGTACTGCGCCGTCAGGGCGCGGCCGGCAA
>JBBSKJ010000148.1:0-6245 GCA_038256475.1 Micropepsales bacterium
ACAATTCCGACGACTTCACTTTTTCGATCTCGGCCTACAACAACCAGTTCAAGAACCGCATCGTCACCAGCTTCGACCAGGACCAGGGCATCAGCATCGACCGCAATATCGGCTCGGTGAATGTCAACGGCGTGGATATCGAATCCAATGTCTCGCCGATGGAGAATCTGAACATCTACAGCTCCCTCTCCTATATCCACACCCGCGTCAGCGCCGGACCCCAGGCCATGATCCTGGTCGGAGCTGGCGGCGCGCCGGTCAATCTGGCGGGCAAAAGGGTAGCCGAAACGCCGGCCTGGACCTTCTCGCAGCGCTATGAATATGACTGGGAAGGTTTCACCTTCGGCTTTGGCGGCAAGTTCGTTTCCAGCCGCTATGCCACCGACGCCAACGACCTCAAGGTGCCCAAATATTTCCTGGCCGATGCCGATATCGGCTACGACCTGGCGGGGTTGGGCTGGGCAGGCTCCTACGTCAAGCTGAACGGCTTCAACCTGTTCCGCGAACGCTATTTCGGCTCGATCTCCTCACGGCCCTGCTTCAATCCCAGCCTGCCCACCTCCAGCGCCTGTGGCAGCTATCCCAGCGTCACGATCGGCGCACCGCAGACCTTCCAGTTCACCCTGCGCACCGAACTGTAGCCGTGTTAAACCGCCGGGGGCTGGCCGAAAAGCCGGCCCCTCTTTTTCATCGGGAAATCGCATGCGCAAGGTTCTGGTTGTTCTGCTGATGCTGACGTCATCGCATGGCGCGGCGCAGGCCTGGGGCGGCAAGGGCCACCGCATCATCGGCGAACTGGCCGCCCGGAATTTCCCCGCTTCGGTTCCGGCTTTCCTGAAAACGCCGCAGGCGCAGTTTCAGATCGGCCAGCTGGCGCGCGAACCGGACATTTCGCGCGGTGCCGGTCAACCGCATGACTGGGACCTGGATCCCGGGCACTTTGTGGACCTGGACGATCAGGGAAAGATCATGGGCGGACCGACGCTTCCCGCCCTGCCCGCGTCGCGGCGCGACTATGACACCGCCCTGCGCGCCGTTGGCTCCAACCAGTATGCCGCCGGATACCTGCCCTACAATCTGATGGGCGGCTGGCAGCAACTGGTGAAGGATTTCGCCATACTGCGCATGACAATCGCGGCGCAACAGCATGCCGCGAAATTTTCCATGACGCCGGCGCAGCGCGAGCGTTTCACCCGCGAACGCGCCTTGCGCGAAATGCTCACCCTGCGCGATCTGGGCTGGTGGGCACATTTCGTCGGCGATGCCAGCAACCCGATGCACGCCAGCATCCACCATAACGGCTGGAGCGATGGACCCAATCCGAAGAATTTCACCACCGCTCGCGACACGCACGCCAAATTCGAGGAATTCTTCGTCGACGCCAACATCAGCGATGCGGATGTCGCCCAAAGGCTGAGACCCTACCGCGCCTGCGCCTGCACGATACAACAACGCACCCAGGATTACCTCGCCGCCAGCTGGGCTCTGGTGGTGCCGACCTATGAACTGGAAAAGGCCGGCGCCCTTGACCGCGCCACGCCGGAATCGAAAGACTTTGTGGCCCAGCGCATCGCCGAAGCCGCCAGCCAGTTGCGCGATCTGGTGGCCGATGCCTGGGCGGAATCGGCGAAGGCGACCTTGGGTTATCGCAATCCGATGACAGTGGCCGATCTGGAAAGCGGCAAGGCCGATCCGCGCCTGCTGAACTAGCCGGCCAACAGCTTCATCGCCTGTTCATGCACGCGGCGATCGCCGCAGGCCAGAATGGTCTTGCCGTCGCGGCAATCACCGCCGTCCCAGGATGTGACGATGCCGCCCGCCCCTTCGACCAGCGGGATCAGCGCGGCGATGTCCCAGGGCTTGAATCCGGCTTCCACGATGATGTCGACAAAGCCCAGCGTCAGCGCCGCGAACAGGTAACAGTCGCCGCTGTAGCGGGTCATGCGGGCCGCCTCGGACACCCGCTTGAAGGCCGCCTCCTGCTCGGGCGTGAAATTGGAAAAGGGATCGGTGACGCAGACAATCGCGTCCTTGATGTCGGCGCATTCGCGCACCTTGAGCGGCGTGCGTGACCCATCCGCCACCAGCACGCTGCGCCCGTTGACCCCGATGAAGCGTTCGCCCAGCACCGGCTGGTCGAGAATGCCCAGCACCGGCACGCCGTCATGCTCCAGCGCGATCAGCGAGCCCCATTCATGCCGCCCGGTGATGAAGCCGCGCGTGCCGTCCACCGGGTCCAGCACCCAGCGCCATTTGTTGGCCGATAATCCGGCGGGCTTCTCGCCATACTCCTCGCCCAGGATCGCGTCCTGCGGCCGGTCGCGCTCGATGATGGCGCGGATGGCGCGCTCGGCGCCCCTGTCCGCTTCGGTCACCGGATCAAAGGCATGCACGCCCGGCTTGTGGGTCACCTCGATGCGCTGACGGAAATAGGGCCGGATCACCGCGCCCGAGGCATCGGCCAGGCGGTTCGCGAAAGCGATCATTTTCTCATCGACGGTCATGCACCGGTTATAGAGGCAGCCGGGCATTGCGGGCTAGATGCGATCTAGGCAAGCGAACGCGGCGCGAACAGGATCACCGCCATGCCCACAAGGCACAGCGCCGCGCCGCTCAGGTCCCATTGGTCCGGCCTGTGGCCTTCGATCATCCAGCCCCAGACCAAGGCCGCGGCGATATAAATGCCGCCATAGGCGGTATAGGCCCGGCCCGCGAACGGGCTGTCGACCATTGCCAGGAGATACGCAAAGCCCGCCAGCGCGATGATGCCGGGGATCAGCCACAGCGCCGACTTGTCCAGCCGCAGCCACGCCCAGAAAGCGAAACAGCCGGCGATCTCCAGCACCGCCGCAGCCGCAAAGGCCGCAAGCGAATTCACGCCGCAACCCTTTTCGATCCCGCCTGGCGCAGCACCAGCCAGCCCGCCACACCCGCAACAAGCGAACCGGTCAGCACGCCCAGCTTGGCCGCCGCCTGGTTGCCGGGATCGTTAAAGGCCAGCGCGCCAATGAAAAGACTGATGGTAAAGCCGATGCCGCAGAGCAGCGACACGCCATAGACCTGCGCCCAGCTGGCACGGACCGGCAATGTCGCGATGCCCATCTTCACCCCAAGCCAGCAGGCGCCCACGATGCCGATCTGCTTGCCGATGAACAGGCCCGCCGCCACGCCAAAGGTGATCGGCTGCAGGAAGGTGGCAAAGCTGATCCCCGCCAGGGCGACGCCGGCATTGGCAAAGGCGAACAGGGGCACGATGCCATAGGCGACCGGATTGGCCAGCCCGTCTTCCAGTTTGCGCGCCGGCCAGTTGTCGCCCGCACCGTTGGGAATGAGAAAGGCCAGCAGCACGCCGGCGATGGTGGCATGGATGCCGGACTTCAGCACGAAGAACCACAACACCGCGCCCACCAGCAGATAAGGCCAGAGCCGCATCACGCCCATGCGGTTCATGGCGAACAGCACGGCCAGCGTTCCGCCCGCCAGGCCCAGGAACACAGGCGAAAGCCCGGAGCCATAGAACAGCGCGATGATCAGCACCGCGAGCAGATCGTCGATGATGGCCAGGGCGGTGAGAAATATCTTGAGCGAAGCAGGCGCGCGCGATCCCAGCATCGCCAGCACGCCCAGCGAGAATGCAATGTCGGTGGCGGTGGGAATGGCCCAGCCATGCAGCGCGCCGTTCCAGTTGAACGCCGCATAGATGATGGCGGGCGCCACCATGCCGCCCACGGCTGCCAGCCCCGGCAGGGCACGGCCCGCCCAGGTCGAAAGCTGGCCCTCGGCCAGTTCATGGCGGATTTCCAGCCCCACCAGCAGGAAGAACAGGGCCATCAGCCCGTCATTGATCCAGTGATGCAGGCTGAGGCCCGCGACAATGGCATGCAGGCCATCGAAATAGAGCGGCGCCGCTGGCGAATTGGCAACCGCCAGCGCCAGCACCGTCACCCCCAGCAGCAATATGCCGCTCGCCGCCTCGCTCTTGAAAAATTTATCGACTGCCATAATGGGCGCAGCCTAGCCGCCCCGCCACGCTGATGCGAGCAAAACCGGGCCGCGCAGATCGGCCATGCGGCGAAAGGGGTTCCTAGAACGGGAAGAAAAACGGGATCGCCAGCGCCCCGACCAGCCAGGTGAGGAGATTCAGCGGCACGCCGATCTTCACGAAATCGCCATAGCTGTAGCCGCCCATCTGGTAGACCAGCACATTGGTCTGATAGCCGAAGGGCGTGGCGAAGGCCGCGCTGGCCGCCATCATCACCGCCACCAGGAAGGGCCGGGGGCTGACCCCCAGGCTCTCGGCCAGCGCCACGGCGATTGGCGTCACCAGCACGGCGACGGCGGCGTTGGACAATATCTCGGTCAGGAACAAGGTCGCGCCATACAGCAGCACCAGCGCGAAAAATGGCCCTGCCACGCCCACCCAGGTCAGCAGCGAGCCGGTGACCAGCGCCGCAAGTCCCGTAACCTCCATCGCAAGTCCGATCACCACCATGCCCGCGATCAGCAGCAGCACTTCGGGGCGCAGGCCCTTATAGGCATCGTCGGCGCGGATCGTGCCCGTCAGGATCAGCAGCACCGCACCCGCAAAGGCCGCCGCCGCGATCGGCACCAGGCTGACGGCCGCCACCACCACGACACCGACAAACACCAACAAGGAGAAACTCGCCGCCAGTGGCTGCAAGGGACGGTCGATCGGAAATATCGCCGGATCGTCGCCCGCCGGGGTCTGGGCGCCGCGCGCAGTCAGGGGCGCGGGCGCTGCGTCTTGCGAATTGGCGAGCATCCGCCCGCCCAGCGCGAAAAGATAAATGCCGCCGACCAGCGCCACGCACAAGGCGACCGGCGTGATCTCGAACAGCGTGAAGACCGGCTGCCCGGCATTGCGGGCCATGTCATTGACCAGAAGGTTGGTCGAGGTTCCGATCAGGGTGCAGCTGCCGCCCAGGATGGTGACGTAAGACAGCGGAATCAAAAAGCGTTTGACCGACAGGCCCTGGGACTTGGCGACATCACGGATGACGGGCGCGGCCAGGACCACAATGGGCGTGTTGTTGAGGAAGGCGGAAAGCGCGCCCGACAGGGTGATCACGATCCACAGCCCTGCCGCGCCCAACCGGGTACACATCCGCGTCGCGCCGCGGATCAGCAGGCCCAGCAGGCCGGTAAGTTCCAGCGCATAGGCAATCACGAAAAGCGACGCCAGCGCGATGATCGCGGGGCTGGCAAAGGCGCCTTCCACCTCAACCGGGCGAATGGTGCGGGTGACCAGCAGGACGGCGGCGCCCGTCAGCGCCACCACTTCCGAGCGTATCTTGCCCCAGATCAGTGCGGCGACGACACCCAGCAACACGGCCAATACGATGAGCTGCGGTGTGGTCATGGGCTGGATTTCAGTCCGCGCCATCGCCGGAACGGCTTTTTGCCCATACGGCCAAGAGAATCGTGGAACACAGGCCGTCCCGTGGCTATGGTGGTCGCATGGCTGACAATAAGCGCCCGCCCGAGGATCGCAAGCCGTCATATATTTCGCCGCTGATTATCGCGGTGATCGCGGTTGCGATCGGCGCCGTCACATTCTTTCGCGTGCCCGAAGCGACGCCGCCCCCGCCCGTCAAGGTCGAGCCGCCCGCGCCCGTGGTGGCCGCGCCGCCGCCCAAACCCGCGCCCGTGGTTCAGCCCGTCCTCACCCGCGACGATCTCATCCGCGAAGCAAATCTTGCGGCATCGGGCTTCGCCGCATCTGGCATGCAGGCCGCCAATTCCGCCGCGATGATCGGCAAGCGCTTTGCGGTCAGCATACCTTTCGGCTGCGGCGGTTTTCAGAACAGCAGCGCCAATTCCCAGCTGGGCGTGAGCTATGACGCCGAAAAGCAGAGCATCACGCTGACGGCGCGCCCCGGCGTATGGACGACGCTGCCGCTGATCCAGGGGCTCGGCTCGGCCGAGATCGACGCGGTAGAAGGGTTCTGGATTCCCCGGCCCTGGACCAGCGCGCAAGACTGCCCGCCGCCGATGGACAATCCCGCGCCGGTCACGCCCTCCCCCGCCACCGCCCAGACCATCGGCCTGGCGCAAATCTTTGAAGTGGGCGGATCGCGGGTATCACGCCATGCTGATCGTCCCTACATCTTCACGCGCAAGATCCCGCCCGGCGACAATGCGGCGCTGACCTCTTCCTACCGGCTGGTGCTGGAAGGGCGCATCACGGGCTTCAGCAAGGACAGCGCGTTGCGCTGCTGGATGGA